>CAMLEX010000094.1 GCA_946479055.1 uncultured Bacteroidota bacterium
TTTCCTGGATATGTTGTGTTTCAATGTTTACCTGGAACAACCTGAACAATTAGAGAAATATCTCGCCCGGCTACAGAATATTGCCGGTGACCGTCCCTTGTTAATGGGTGAAATAGGATTGGACAGCTTACGAAATGGAGAAGAAAAACAATCAGCCGTGCTGGATTGGCAAATAAAAATGGTATTTAAAATGGGTTGTTCCGGCTTATTTGTTTTTTCGTGGACCGATGAATGGTTCAGAGGTGGTGAAGAAGTATATGATTGGGCTTTTGGGCTTACCGATAAAATCCGCAACCAAAAACCAGCATTGGAAACAGTAAAAAGCAATTTCCACCAGGTACCCATGGTTCCCGGAGAAGATTGGCCATTTTTTTCGGTAGTAGTATGTTCCTATAATGGATCACTTACTATCAAGGAATGCCTGGAAGGTCTTATGCAACTCAATTATCCATTTTATGAGGTAATTGTTATCAATGATGGATCTACAGATGCAACTCCCCAGATAGCGGCTGAATTTAACGTCAAACTAATTAATACAACCAATCAGGGTCTCAGTGCAGCCCGAAACCTTGGGGCATCTGTCGCGAAAGGAGAAATCATTTCATATATTGACGACGATGCTATCCCTGACCCGGAATGGCTTTTATACCTGGCATCATCATTTTATTACACATCCTATGCTGCCGTAGGCGGGCCAAACATAGCACCTGATGACGTTTCTTTTATTGCTGAGTGTGTGGATCATTCGCCGGGTTCGCCCTGCCATGTACTTATAACAGATATGGAAGCTGAGCATATTCCCGGATGTAATTTTTCGATACGAAAGACAGTGATAGACCAATTAAACGGATTTGATATTCAGTTTAGAACTGCAGGTGACGATGTTGATTTATGCTGGCGTATTACTGAAGCAGGCTGGAAGATCGGGTTCAATGCAGGTGCTATGGTTTGGCATCACCGCAGAAGGACCCTCCGTTCTTATTGGAAACAGCAGTTTGGGTATGGTAAAGCAGAAGCGCTGTTAGAACGTAAGTGGCCGCAGAAATATAATAATATAGGGCATAAGACATGGGGACATATTTATAGTAACGGCGTAATAGAGGCCCCCTTTTTTAAACGGTGGAAGGTTTATCATGGTATTTGGGGAAATGCCCCTTTTCAATCCATATATAACTCTCCTTCATTTGGCCATTCCGCTTTATTACAAATGCCAGAATGGTATCTTTTAGCAGCAGCTTTACTTCTGGTTGCTATTTCCGGAATCGTTTGGCCCCCCATGTTGTATCTATGGCCGATCGCCCTAATCGTTATTTTTCTGCCAATGACCCACATTATTTATAATGTGGCAAAAATTCCAAGAAATAACAGGAGTGGCAACAAGTTTCAGAACTTGCTCTTTCGGCTTACAACTGTCTATTTTCATGTTTTTCAACCTATAGCCAGGTTACTGGGCCGGGTAAAAAATAATCTTACCCCCTGGCGTAACTATGGAAAAGGAAATTATGCATTTCCTATTATTGAAAAGATGAACGTATGGTGTGATAACTGGATAACACCTGAAGACAGACTTGAAACCATCGAATCAAATTTAAAATCAGAAAATGCTTGTGTAGAACGAGGAGGTATTTATGCCCGTTGGGATCTTCTTATTAAAGGAGGAGCACTTGGTTCTGTCAAGTTGTTTATGGCCGCGGAAGATCATGAAGGAAGTAAGCAGTTTCTTCGCTTTCGTTTTGTACCAAGATTATCTTTAACGGCTATTTTCTTATTGTCCTTCCAGGCTGTCCTTTTAACGATAGCAGTAGTATATAATGCCATGATCCCCGCTATGGTCTTTGCTTGTATTTTTTTGATATTGTTAATCCGCATTTTGGAAGATTATGGAAGAGCTTACCTGGCAGTTAAGACTGTTGTAAAAAAGCAGAGTGAGTTAAAATAATTTATCATGAAGTATCCTGACCTATCAATACTAAAAAAAGTATTAATCCGGGCTCGTCCTTACTGGATGAATATTACAGGAATATTCTTATTGAACCTGTTGGCTGTACCCATTGCCCTACTGGGTCCTATCCCACTAAAAATTGTTATTGACAATGCATTTGGCAGTCAACCTATGCCGGGAATCATTACATTCTTTTTTCCTGAAAATTTCGATTTCACTTTCTCTGCTATTATATTGACTGCGGCTATCATGATGATCCTGATCGAATTGCTGGGTCAGCTTCAGGGTTTACTAAGCTGGGTTTTACAGGCTTTTACTGGTGAAAAACTGGTTTTATCATTAAGGACATTGTTATTTAATCATGTTCAACGGCTCTCATTAACTTATCATGATAAAACAGGAGTTTCCGACTCGCTTTACCGGATTCAAAATGATGCTACAGCTATCAAGAATCTTGTTGTCTCCGGTTTGTCACCGATCATTACTGCTTCACTGACATTAGTGGGAATGCTTTATGTAATGACAACACTTGACTGGCATTTTACTTTGATAGCGTTGTGTGTGATACCACCTTTAATTATACTTGCCCGTTTTTCCAGGACCAAATTGAAAAATCAATGGGTTGCAGTAAAAAGATCTGAAAGTGCAGCTATGTCAGTCATTCATGAAACCCTTTCAGCTCTCAGGGTTGTCAAAGCATTTGTCCGGGAAGATTATGAGGAACAAAGATTTGTAGAACGATCGAACGATGCCTTGAAAAACCAGATCAAGGTTGTTCGTTACTCCAGTATTTTTGATGTTGGTATCGGAATGGTATTAGCTATTGGCACCGCTTTGTTTTTATACTTTGGGTCATTATATGTACACCAGGGAAAGATAACATTAGGAGAACTGATATTGATAATGGCTTATCTGGCTCAATTTTTTTCTCCATTAAGAACCATTACAAAACAGTTTACAAATCTTCAATCAGCATTTGTTGGCCTGGAAAGAGTATATAGTTTGATTGACAAAGAAAGAGATGTAGAAGAAAGTCCCAATGCCAGGAAGACTAACAAAATCGAAGGCTCTATTAAGTTTGAAAATGTCTCTTTTGAATATAACAAGGGAACGCCTGTTTTAGAAGATATTTCTTTTGAAATAAAACCGGGTCAGCAGGTCGGCATTATGGGTTCAACAGGTTCGGGAAAAACCACACTTATAAATCTTCTCGCCAGGTTTTATGAGCCAACCAATGGACGCATATTGGTAGATGGATCTGATATCCGTGAATATAAAATAGCTGATTTCCGCTCCCAGTTTAGTATCGTTCTGCAGGAGCCTGTTTTATTCTCCACCAGCATTGAAGAAAATATTGCGTATGGAAAACCGACAGCGAGTAAGAAAGAAATTCAAGCGGCGGCAAAAGATGCTTACGCCCATGGATTTATTTCCAATTGTCCCGATGGTTATTTGTCCAAAGTTGGTGAAAGAGGAATGCAACTATCAGGAGGGGAACGTCAACGTATTTCAATTGCCCGTGCCTTTTTGAAAAACTCTCCACTGCTTATTCTTGATGAGCCAACCAGCTCGGTAGATATCAGAACTGAATCGCTTATCATGAATGCCACCAGGAAATTAATGGAGGGAAAGACTACTTTTTTTATTACCCATCGCCTTGATGCACTTTCACATTGTGACCTGGTTATTCACCTGGAGAAAGGAAAAATCATTGATATAATTTATAACGACCATCCTGAATGGTTGAATAATAAAATTAATTCGTTCAGAGAAAAAGCAATTTGATACAATTAAATTATGAGAATTATCGTAACCGGTTTGATTGCCCAGCATTATACGCTTGCAGGAGTAAGCTGGGATTATATTCAATACTGTATCGGGTTGAAGCAACTTGGTTATGATATTTACTATTTTGAAGATTCCGGTGAATGGCCTTATAATCTTGACGGTGGAAAAAATGGAGATGATTGGGTAGAAAAAGATTGCCACAAAAACATTGACTATCTGAAGAAACTATTTGACCGTTATGGATTGAATGACCGGTGGGCTTACCGTTTTCCGCTTACAGATAAATGGTTTGGCCTGAATGATCCAAAAAGAAACGAAGTGTTGCGGACAGCGGATATGTTGATCAATGTTTCCGGAACACTTGAAAATCCAGAGAAATATGACTTGGTAAAAAAAATGGTTTACATTGATAGTGATCCCGGTTTTACACAGGTAAAATTAAAATTGAGCCAGGGAGATTTTTCAAAAAGAGTAGCCGCACATCATTGCCATTTCAGTTTCGGTGAAACACTTCCTCCCGGTTTGACAGACGACCAATATCATTGGAAACCTACCCGGACTCCCATTATTTTATCAGAATGGGCAATGGAAAAGCCACACAGGGATGAATACACCACAATCATGAACTGGACAAGCTATAAACCTCTGCTGTTCGCAGGAAAAAGCTTTCACCAGAAGGATATAGAGTTTATTAAATTCATTGAATTGAAAAGAAAACTAAAAAACATTCACTTTGAAGTAGCCCTTAGCAAACTTCAACACAAAAACTGGCAATCTTCTTTGCCCGATCATTTTGCAGAAGAAGATGGTAATAACAAAATCTCCTTTCCAACACCTGCCGATCTATTATCCCATTACGGTTGGAATGTTGTTGATCCCGCGGAAAAGTGCAATGATATGGATGCATACCGCGATTATATTTTGAATTCAAAAGCAGAATGGAGTGTTGCCAAAGGTGGTTATGTGGTTTCAAAACCGGGTTGGTTCAGTTGTCGCTCTGCTTGCTATTTGGCTGCAGGCAGGCCCGTTATTGTTCAGGATACTGGATTTGATAAAGTGCTTCCGGTCGGTGAAGGCATTCTTTCCTTCAATACAATGGACGAAGCCATGGAAAAAATTCTTGATGTAGAAGCTAATTATTCTTTACACGCCAAACGGGCAAGAGAAATTGCGGTAGAATATTTTGATTCAGCAAAAGTGTTGCGGCAATTGGTTGAAAAAGCAGTATCCAATTAATTTATCAATATTTAATAATAGTCTATGCGGGTTTTGATAGCAGGATGGTTCAGTTTTGATGATATGGGGGCAACCGCTGGCGACATGATTGCCCGTGATATTGTATGTCAATGGTTGAAGGAAGTTAATATAAATGCTGACGTGGCGGATTCTTCTAAATTCCCCTATGAAAATGGAATCAACTGGCGGCTTTCCGATCCTAATAATTATACAGATCTTTTGTTTGTATGCGGGCCATTTGGAAATGGTTGGCCAGTTACTGAACTATTAAACCATTTTTCCAATTGCAGATTGATTGGCGTCAACCTTTCTTTGTTGCAGTCGCTTGAGATATGGAATCCATTTTCATTATTAATAGAAAGAGATAGTTCAAGAAACAATCATCCGGATATTACCCTGTATGGACCTCCGCCTGTCATTCCGGTGGCAGGGATCATTTTATCCCATAAGCAAAAAGAATATGGAAACAAATCTTTACATGAATTGGCGAATGCAGCCATTGAAAGATTGTTAAACAAAGTACAGGTAGCAAGAGTTCCCATTGATACATCTTTATTGGATAATAGCGGTGGGCTAAGAACATCGGGAGAAGTAGAATCGCTGATTGCAAAAATGGATCTTATTATTACTACAAGATTGCACGGTACCGTTCTGGCTATAAAAAATGGTATTCCCGTAATTCCAATTGATCCGATCGCCGGCGGCGCTAAAATTTCATTGCAGGTTAAAGCTTTAAACTGGCCTATATTATTTAATGCTGACTTACTGGATGAAAACAAATTAGCAGAAGCATTTAATTATTGTTTAAGCCCCGGAATCCGGATCAAAGCAACGGAATGTGCTGAAGTTGCTGTTAAAAAAATTGAAGACCTCAAAGAAAACTTTTTAACGCAACTATTACGTTTACCCGATAATAAATATGCTTATGGAAACTAGTACTCTTCCCAATACCAAATTGCTTGAACATCATTTGTCGAAACTTTTTTCAGAAAATGGCACCGGAAAAAATGTGGAAGTCATTTCCCGTTCAGCATTTAAAGGGAGCAGTACGTTCCCAGCGGAAATAATCAATTGCAAATTTCCTGATGGAAAAGTTTTGACGCTCTTCGGAAAATATCTTGCAGGATTGGGGCCTAATAATCATGGACACAGGGGTGGAGTAGAGTATGAAATAAAAATCTATGATGAGGTTCTTCGCAATCTTTCATTACCAAAAGCTAGCTTTTGGGGAAAGTGTCATTTTAAAGAGAATAATGAAACTTTATTACTGATGGATTTTTTGGAAGGAAGTATATCATTAAAAGGTAATTCCGACATCAACCTTTATTTGAATGCGGCTTCCTGGATAGCTAAGATGCATAATTTTTTTGTTGACAATGTTCCTTCATTTGTCAAAGTGTATGATGAGGCATATTATACTATTTGGTTAAACAGAATGGAAAACGAACCCGCGGTTATTTCAGCGCAGCCATGGTTGATTGATGTCATAAACTATTTCCGCAATCATGTTGATATACTAACGGAAGCTCCGCAAACATTGATTCATGGAGAATTTTATTCAAAAAACATTTTGATCAAAGATAGTATCGCTTACCCGGTAGATTGGGAGTCAGCGGCATATGCACCCGGTGAAATAGATCTTGCCAGTATAATTGAAGCAAGAAAGGAAGATGTAGTTGCCCGGATAAAGGAAAGTTATATCGCTGCCCGTTTTAAGAATAATGAATTTGATAAAAAGGCTTTTGAAAAAAGATTGTTCATGGCTCAATTATATCTCCATTTCAGATTTTTCTTTCCCAAAAGGGAGGAATGGAGATATGATCATATGTATGCGTTAGCCAAAAAACTGGAGATAATTTAATTTATTTATGGAATTAAATGGAACTTTTGCATTCCTTGAAACTAAAAAACTCAATCCGCAACTGGAAAGAATTTTGAATAAAGTCCATTCACCTTTTTATATGGAAGAATTGGTGAAAAGAAAACCTTTTGATTACCATAGTACATCGCCTGCCGAAATCATTGCCTGTCGTTTAAACGATGGCCAGGTTGTTTCTCTTTTCTGTAAATATTCAGGTAGTCATACGCAATATTCCTATGGCCACCGCGGCGGGGTTGAATATGAAACAAAGATTTATAAAAACATTTTACATAAGGTTCCATTGAGCTCAGTCCATTTTTATGGGATCTGCAAGGAAAAAAACAAAGAGACCTGTTTAGTTATTGAGTATTTAAAGAATAGTAAATTATTAAAAGACGCCCATGCTCCGAAATATTTTGGTAAAGCCGCCGCCTGGATAGGCAACCTTCACAAAATGTATGAATCCAATCCTCCCAAAGGAATTAAAATTTATGATACCGCGTATTATATGATCTGGTTGAAGGGAGTAGAAAACTTGCTGGGGGCATTAAAAAAGAAACATCCCTGGTTGCCCGCAGTCTGCAGCTATTTCAGGGAAAATATGCATTTGCTTTCTGACTCAGCGCAAACATTTATACATGGTGAATATTATACCAAAAATATCCTCGTGAAAAAGGGTGTTATTTATCCGATAGACTGGGAATCCGCTGCAATAGGACCTGGCGAAATTGATTTGGCAAGCCTGATAGAAGATTGGGATGAAGAAAGAAAAGATATCGCTTTAAAAAATTATATACAAGCCCGTTGGCCCGATGGAAATTTTTCGGAAAATGATTTTGAAAAAAGATTGTTTCTGGTAAGAATCTATTTCTTCTTACGATGGACAGGTGAGTATGATGATCCAGCGTTTTGGTTGGATCGTAATAACTGGTTTAAGCGCTTCTATCAATTGATTAAAAAAGAGGGTTACAAATCCCTGGTTGTGTAAAGTATAAATCATGGCTACGATTATCGTTGGTGCATATATGGTAAGGTATCCGCTGGGAGGGATGATGTCATGGGTGTTTCAACACCTTGTTGGTTTCAAAGCCCTGGGTCATGAGGTTTTTTTTGTTGAAAAATATGTTTATGAAAATTCATGTTACAATCCAGTCAATCGTACCATGAGTAATGATTGCAGTTATGGAATAAAAATGGTTGCTGGTCTTTTAGCAACTGCAGGTCTTCAGGATAACTGGTGTTTTGTTGATCAGGAAGGAAACTATTTTGGTATGACTAAAAAGAAAATTGAAACAGTTTTTAAATCGGCTGATTGTTATATCGATCTTGGCACACAGAACGGATGGGAAGAAGAATCTTCGAATTGCAGATTCAGGGTATTAATAGATGGAGAACCCGGGTACTCACAGATTCATTACTCCAATAATGACGGATTAGCCCAAAAGTATTCACGTTATAATTATTTTTTTACAAACGGATATAATATCGGTAGAAACGGGAATAAGATTCCAACCGGAAATATTAATTGGAAACACATGTATTCGCCGGTTGATGGAAGCCTGTTCAAAGTTACCAAGCCAGGTAAAAATGCATCATTCACTACTGTCATGAATTGGCGATCGCATAAACCAATTTCTTACAAGGGAAATGAATATGGGCAAAAAGATATTGAGTTTAAAAAATTTATTCAACTTCCAACGTTAGTTGATGCAACTATTGAAGTGGCGGTTTCAGGGAAAAAAATTCCTTCAGATCTGCTGGCGGATTATAAATGGAATGTGGTGGATGGAACCTCGGTTACTAAATCCTATGAAAGCTTTTGCGATTATATTGAAAAAGCCAAAGCTGAATTTAGTGTATGCAAAAATGTGTTTGTAGCATTAAATACCGGGTGGTTCAGTGATAAAAGCGCAGCATTTCTTGCTGCCGGCAGACCAGTTGTGCTGCAGGACACAGGTTTTAGTGTACACCTCCCCTGTGGATTGGGATTATTTGCGGTTAATAATATTGATGAAGCAAAAAACGCCATAAACGAAATAGAAAACGATTGGGATAAACATTCAAAGGCCGCAAGGGAAATAGCCATGGAATGTTTGGATACAAGAGTTGTGCTGAAAAAATTTATGCATGAATTAGATCAATAATTTTTTAAAAAATAAACTCATATGAGAGTTACCAATATTAATTTAAAAAAAGTAGACGGATTCATCAGGGCATCTGCAGACATTATCTGGGAGCAAGCTAAAAAAGAACCGCTTAATTTTTTTGTTGAAGCCCCGGAAGAACATGAACCGGCATTTTGGGCTGATCCCAATGCATTTATCTTGTCAGTTTATTTAGCGGCCTGGCATGCTGGTGAGGAGAGGATTCAAATCGATGAACCGATCTGCCCTGTTT
This sequence comes from uncultured Bacteroidota bacterium, assembly GCA_946479055.1. The sequence goes on from CAMLEX010000094.1 coordinate 9,225, forward strand.
TATTTCAAAATCTTAAAGTAATTGTGCCGGTATTGAAAAGCTGGTACAATGATGTTCCTCATCCTGCACCTGTAATTGAACCCCTGGCAGGATTTAGAGCCTATGATTTTAATGCAAAAGAAAGCGTGGGCTTATTGTCCTGCGGCATCGACTCCCTGGGTACACTAAGATGGAATAAATTAAACATACCTGATCACCATCCGCTTTCTATTAGTGCGGGTATGACAATAGGATATCATAATCATACAGCGACAGGAAGGGATAGAGCAGAAAGAATAATAAATGGCAGGCTGCTGACTGCAAAAATAGTCGCCGATGATGCAGGTATTGAATTGATCCCTGTACTGACGAATATCAAATACCTGGATAAAGATGGTTGGTTTTATACATATAAATCATTGGGGTCTTTGAGAAGTGCAGTGGCTTGTTTTTTCAGCAAACGATTTCATAGCACTTATATCGCCACTAATCACACTCCCGTTTCCATTTACCCATGGGGTTCGCATCCATTACTCGATCAGTATTATTCAACTGCTTATTTCCGTGTTCTTCATCACGGCGTTGATCTTACCCGGCTGGAAAAAGTATCTCTCGTAGGAGATTGGAAAACCGGGTTGGACAATATCAGGGTTTGTCAAAATGATGATGATGGAACTTATAACTGCTGTACTTGTGAGAAATGTATCCTGACGATGTGTGAGTTAGAAGCTATTGATAAGCTGAAAGATTCCGCAGCATTTACTGTTAAAGAAATTACTACGGAGCTGCTGGAATCTATTCAAACCTATGATATGATCTATAATGATTTCCAGGTTGATTTTTATGAAGAAATAATGCCGGCACTGGAAAACAAAGGCAGAAAAGATCTCGTGGAGGTTTTAAAAACAGTTTTAAATTATTACCAGGAAAAGAAATTAATAACCATTTAGACTAATTGGTGAACAGCACTAAAAATAGGAAACTCCGGATCCTTGTTCTTGGCTATATCGTCAGAGGACCAATGGGTGGCATGACCTGGCACCACCTGCAATATTTTTTAGGTCTCCACCAAATGGGCCATGATGTTTATTTCCTGGAAGATAGCGGTGATACAGAATATTCCTGTTATGACCCCAGTAGGAATATAACAGATCAAAATCCTTCTTATGGTCTGGAATATACAAACCAGGTGTTTAAAAAAATAGGGCTGGAAAATAAGTGGGGCTATTATGATCATCATCAAAACAAATGGCATGGACCGCTGGCTGACACTGCCGTAAAAATTATTAAGGATGCCGATTTATTGTTGAACCTGTCGTGTTCCAATACACTACGTTCCTGGCTATACGATGTTCCCATTAGAGTGCTCGTTGATACTGATCCTGTTTTTACACAAATCAGGAACCTGGCAGATCCTGAACGGCTTGATTTTTCAAAACAACATACTGCATTCTTCACCTTCGGTGAAAATTTTAAACAGGAAGGATGTCTTATTCCCGATGATAGCATCGAATGGAAACCTACCCGTCAGCCGGTTGTATTAGATGCCTGGCCTGTAGTAAGAGTAAAAGAAGATGCTCCTTTTACTACAATAATGAAATGGGAAAGCTATCCGGGAAAGTATTATAATGGCCGACACTATGGAATGAAAGCTGCGTCTTTCAATGACTATTTGGATTTACCCCAAAAAACAAACTCAATAATGGAACTGGCTGTGAGTGACTCTGCCGCTCCCAGGCAAAGATTAAGTGAAAATGGCTGGCATTTAGCATCTCCTCAAAAAATTTCCAGCCATCCCTGGAAATACCTGAAATATATTCAACAATCAAAAGCAGAATTCAGTATTGCCAAACATGGATATGTTGCAGGAAGAACAGGTTGGTTCAGCGAAAGAAGTGCATGTTACCTTGCAAGTGGCAGGCCGGTAGTGCTGCAGGATACTGGCTTTTCAGATTGGTTGAAAACAGATTTTGGATTAATTCCATTCAATGATGCCAATGAGGCGTTATTGGCTATTGAAGAAATAAATAACAACTATAGCAAGCATTGCGATTATGCAAGGGAAATAGCAGAAAACTATTTTTCTTCTAACAAAGTTTTGACGGAACTGATTGAAAA
>CAMLEX010000095.1 GCA_946479055.1 uncultured Bacteroidota bacterium
CTACGCTTTTTATAAGCGGATACAAAGGCTAATGGACAAATCAATAAGTCTCCCCTCTTATTTTTTTTATTAAATGCCTTTCTGGATCTAGAAGAAACAGTAACCACGAAATGGAATAGCAATTTGTAAGTAAATCATTAATTTTTTTTAGCGGATCCATACTATACTATTTTGTTGAAAAAATTTAAAGTAGGTTTGCCAAAACTCTCAGGGTCATGTTTTCTTATTTTAAAGATAAAGTTGTAGTAGTTACCGGCGGTACGGATGGCATAGGTAAAGCGCTGGTGGATGATCTTTTGCAATCAGGAGCCAAAGTGGCTACCTGTGGTCGTGATCATGATAAATTATATCGTCTGCAAGCCTCTTATCCCTCGTCTTTTCTGCATACTATGGTGGCTGATGTAAGCAGCGAAAATGACTGCCGTCGTTTTATGGAAACAACGATCAAAGTTTTCGGCGGTATTGATATTTTAATTAATAATGCCGGTATTTCCATGAGGGCTTTATTGAAAGACGCCTCAACGGAAGTAATGCGGAAAGTAATGGATATTAATTTTTTCGGCGCTGTTTATTGTACCAAATATGCGTTGGATTCTATAATAGAAAGAAAAGGAACTATTGTTGGCATATCATCCATTGCTGGCTACCGTGGTTTGCCTGGCAGAAGTGCTTATTCCGCCAGCAAATATGCATTGCAGGGCTGGTTAGAGGCGGTTAAAACGGAATTACTTCATGATGATGTACACGTTATGTGGGTAAGCCCCGGATTTACCGCTTCCAATATCCGTTATGCAGCTCTGAACAAGGATGCATTATCACATGGTGAAACACCATTGGACGAAGACAAACTAATGAGTGCAGATGAATGTGCTGCACGCATTTTAAGGGCTATTCAAAAAAAGAAACGTTCACTGGTCATGACGTTCACTGACAAGCGGACTGTATTCGTCAATAAATTTTTTCCTAAACTGGCGGATAAATTAACCTACAAATTTTTCTTTAAAAACGGAGAGCTTATAAAATAAGTCTGAAGCCCGGAGTCAGGAGTCTATAGTCCGATGCAGGGGTTTGCTCTGACTCCATTCTTCCGACTCCCGACTAAACAATCATGCCTTTACTCACTCTTACTTCCGATATTGGTCACCAGGATTATCTCGTAGCTGCTGTAAAGGCGCAGTTACTGCAGATTGATCCTGCTTTTACTATCATTGACATTTCCCACAACATCGCTCCTTTCAATTATCCGCAAACAGCATATATCTGTCGTAGCGCTTTCAAAAATTTCCCTGACTTTTCTTATCATATTATTTTAGTAAATCTTTTTGAAAAAAAGCCAGATCAATTGTTGCTGGCCTTTCATAACAATCAATATTTTCTTTGCGCTGATAATGGATTGCTGAATATGATACTGGAAGAAAAACCAGAAATGGTCATGGGTATTCCGCTGGACAAAGCAGCTACTAAAAGCACTACTTACTGTGTTGGTGTTATGGGAAAAGTGGTCAATCAATTAGCCCAGGGAGAATCAATTCAGAATATCGGCATACCTGATATCAGTTACATTGAAAAAAATCATTTAAGGCCATTACTCGACAATAACTGGATAGAAGGCCAGATCATCTTTATTGACAATTTTGAGAATGTCATTGTTAACATTACCCGCGAACAATTTGAACAACAACGGAGAGGCAGAAGTTTTCGTATTGTTTTTAAACGGGATGAAGTAATAGATCGTGTCAGCGAAACGTATGCAGATGTTCAGGCAGGCGAAAAGCTGGCTCTTTTCAACAGTGCCGGCTACCTGGAAATAGCCATTAACAAAGGCAATGCCGCCGGTCTTTTTGGATTAAAAGGCTTTTCTGAAAAAACGAGTAAAGCGGAAGGCATACTGCAAAACCAGCTTTTTTATCAGACGGTCAGGGTGTATTTTGAATAGCAGGACCACGATTTTAAGGATTAAAAAGGATTATTGGGAAAATACAAAAGCTGAGTTATCGTTTATTTATTTGTTTTCGATGTTTTAAAGTTGTTAAAAACCTGTTCAAATTGGACTTTAAAACTTTAAACTTCAAGACTTTTACCCCTATTTTTGCTTTCCTTCATCCTTCACCATGCTCTGGATGACGAGGAATAAAAAATCAACTCTTTATGAACTTTAGAAAAGTCAATAACCTGACCGGATGGGCCGTATTTCTTGCCGCACTTGCTACTTATATGTTAACCCGTGAAGCCAGAGGTAGCCTTTGGGACACCGGCGAATTTATTGCCAGTGCTCAAAAATTGCAACTTCCCCACCCTCCCGGCGCTCCCGTATTCGTATTGTTGGGTCGTTTTTTTATCATCTTATTTGGCGACAATGGTCAAACAGCAGCCAGTGCTGTCAATTTTATGTCGGCATTGGCAAGTGCCGCTACTATTCTTTTTCTTTTCTGGAGTATCACCCATTTTGCCCGCAAAATGTTTGTTGGTGTCGGAGAACAATTAAACAGCAATCAATTGTTTACAACAATGACAGCCGGTGTCGTTGGTGCATTAGCTTATACATTCAGTGATTCGTTCTGGTTCAGTGCTGTTGAAGGTGAAGTATATGCATTGTCTTCTTTCTTTACGGCCATCGTGTTCTGGGCCATGCTGAAATGGGAACATGCGGATGAGCATGCGGGTTACGATTCTTATGCAAGGGCTCGTTCAGACAGATGGATCGTTTTCCTTTTCTTTATGATGGGATTGTCTATCGGCGTTCACTTATTGAACCTATTGACTATTCCTGCTGTAGTAATGATCTATTATTATCGCCGCTACCAGCCTACTACCAAGGGAGCTATCATTGCATTCCTTGTAGGTTGTATAATCACTGGCGTTATACAGGTAGCAGTTATTCAATACTCGATGAAAGCGGCTGGCCTGTTTGATGTATTCTTTGTGAATTCGTTTGGCTTGCCTTTCTTCTCAGGCTTTGCTATTTATTTTATTGCATTGGCCGCAGTTATCGGCTGGGCATTGACTTTTACAGAAAAAAATATCTCAAAGAATAAACTGATTATCTGGTTCATTCTTTTCCTTGGACTATCTGCTTTACCATTCTTTATGAGTATGGGATCAGGCGGATCAAAAATGGCCAAGTTCTTACTGGTAGCAGCAGTTGGCGTGATAATAGGCTATTTTATGAAACCCACGGCTTTGAAGGTATTGAAACTGACATTGTGGAGTTATGCCTTTATCATGCTTGGATATTTTGTTTATTTCACCGCATTGATCCGTTCTAATGCTGATCCGGCTATCGATATGAACAATGTTGACAATCCTATCAATCTTGTTTATTATTTAAGCCGTGAACAATATGGAAGTGCACCGTTGGTATATGGTCCGCATTATGCAGCTGAAGTAGCGAGAGATGATAATGGCTATGCCAAGATCATTGAAGGGGAAATGAAATATGTAAAAGGGAAAAACAGTTACATTCCAGTTGGACCCGCCCGGGAATATGACTATGAGAGCAGCGACAAGCAACTGTTTCCCCGTATCTGGGATTCAAGTGATGATCAGAACCATGCTTATTTTTATGCACAATGGCTGGGATTAGGGCAAAGCCAGGATCCTCAAACCGGGCAAGTAAAATATGAAGCTCCTACTTATACCGACAATTTAGAATGGTTCTTTACTTACCAGACAGGTTTAATGTACTGGCGTTATTTTATGTGGAATTTTGCCGGCAAGCAAAATGATATACAGGGATTAGGTAGTGTAAGAGATGGTAATTGGATCAGCGGTATTCCTTTTGTTGATAACAATCGTCTTGGCGATCAAAAACAACTTCCTGAAAGTATACAGCATAACAAAGCCAATAACAAGCTTTTCATGCTGCCATTTATTTTGGGTATCATCGGTTGCGTTTACCAGTATTTTAAAAACAGGAAAGACTGGATCGTTAGTTTCCTGCTATTCTTCTTTACCGGTATAGCTGTTGTACTCTATCTTAATCAACCCGGTAATCAACCACGGGAACGTGACTATGCGTATGTAGGATCATTCTATGCATTTGCAATCTGGATAGGTTTAGCAGTTGTTGCATTTGTAAGAATGGCAAGAGAAAAAGCGGATAAAGAAGGGGTTAGAAATTTATTAATCTATGGTTCCGCACTTACATTTATTATTATATTGATGAGTTCGCTGCGTGGATCATTTAGCTCTACGTTGATGACGTGTATTTATATTACTGCATTATTTGTAGTAATAACAATGGGTGTCACGTATATAGTAAGAGCTCTTTCATCGGGAGGAAATAATTGGAAGATGCTGAATATTTCTACTGCAGTTATCTGCCTTATTGTTCCCGCTATCATGCTGCAACAGGAATGGGATGATCATGATCGCAGCAGCAAAACACTGGCACCTGATTTAGCAAAAGATTATTTGGAGAGTTGTGCACCTAATGCCATCATCTTCACTTTTGGTGATAATGATACCTACCCTCTTTGGTATGCACAGGAAGTGGAAGGTGTACGTCCGGATATCCGTATTATCAATAATAGTTTGTTGGGTATTGACTGGTATATCAACCAGCTTCGCCGGAAAGTAAACCTGGCAGATTCAGTGGATGTAATCTGGACAGAAGAACAAATTGAAGGACATAACCGGGAGTATGTTCGTTACCGTGCCAAAGGAGATCAGAATACTGCCTACGATCTGTATAGCATTATGAAACAAGAGCTGGGCAAACCAGCAATAGATCCTGAAACAGGCCGGGATGTTGGGGCGGGAACCTTCCCTGTATCAAAACTTGGTATACCGGTTGACGTGGCAACCGTACGTGGCAATAAAACTCTAAATCCGGAAGACAGTGTGGTATCGCCAATGGTTTTCGAAATACCACAAAGAAAGTTAAGCGCTGGCCTTTCCCGCAGCGATTTGATGGTATTGAATATTATAGCGGCTAATAAATGGAAACGTCCTATTTATTTCACTTCTCCTTATGGTGATTTGGGTTTTGCTCAATATCTGCGGAAAGACGGTCTATCCTATCGCCTTGTTCCTATAAGAACAGAATATCCACAGGCAAGCTGGGTATTGGAAGGAGCTCTTCGCCAGATGCAACTCGGTGGTACACAGATCCGGGATAATAACGAAGATTTTATGTACAACAACCTGATGCAAAAGTTTGGCTTTGGCGGTGCTGATAAAAAAGGCGTTTATTTTGATGAGGAAAATCGTCGTCATCTACTCAATATCCGTTCTGTATATGCAGAAGCTGCAGGGAATATGGCTGATAAAGGAAAAAAAGCTGAAGCACAAAAACTGTTAGACAAAGTTGAGGCCGGCATTGATACAGGAAATTTACCTTATGCAATGGTAAGTCGTTTTAATAGTCACAACCAGACTGGATTGGTATATCTTGAAGCAGCTTATAAAGCAGGGAAAACTGATCTTGCAGAAAAAGTAAGATTGGTAGTGCGCAAAGATCTTGAGCAACAGAAAAAGTATTATGATTACCTGAAAAACAACCGCCCTGAATTTTTTGGCGGTGCATTGGAGGGAACCGAAGTGTACTTTAATGATGCATTGTTAATGGCTCTTGGTGAAATTGAAAAAAAATATGCACCACAAACTCAGTCTCAAACACCGGCAGAAGGTGGTGGCACTATCATTAATACACCAAAAGACAGTATTAGGAAAACAGATAGTACTAACAAATAAATAAACGGTAAGCTTTTATAAAACCCCGCAGAAATGGCGGGGTTTTTATTTTCCTAATTTTGCTTTATGCGAAATAATTTATTAATACTGACTATCATCTTTATTATCTCCTGCAATAACGAAGCACCTTCAGATAATAAAAATGCAGAAGACAGCCTATTGACTGATTCTGAGATCTCTTTATCTTCACCTGACAGGTTGCTGCCTTGGGTATCAGATTTCGATACAATAAAAAACGAATTTTATTTGAAGCAACAAAGGAAAGTGAACCCTGATTCGTTGACGGCAGCAAGCCTGGTAAATGACCTGAATGCAGAATGGGAAAATATTAAACTGGTACTGGTAAAAGCATCCAACGATACTTTATATGTTTCCATTCCTGACAGTGATTTTTTAGGACAGCAAATGGGAAGCGCAGGAGCTCAGGCATACATGGCATCCACCACCTATAACCTTACCGAACTGAAAGGCATAAAATACGTTAACTACAATATGCAGGCTGGCGATCATGTTTCTCCCGGAACTTATAGCCGAAAAAGTTTTGAAAACTATCGTTGATTATAATTGTTATAGCTCATAAGTTCTTGCCAGCATTAGTATATAGTAGAGTATTTTATTATACTAATAAGTGTTTGGTTCCCGGAATTAGTTCAAAAGCCGGGTTGTATTATTATCGTAAATTGCTGAGAGGGAGTCCGGGAACCGGATGGCTGAAATCAGAAAAGAAATATTATTTGCAGTTTCGCTTTCTGATTTCAGACCGTAGGATTACGACTTCCAACCTCAAACATTCAACTTTATCAATCATGAAAGGATTTCATTTTACCCGGTTTGATCCGAATGAAAATGGGAAAAGCCGTTTTGATCAAATGCTTGATCTTTTTATGCAATTGCTCACCTATACAAGTGGTGATGTTGGTGAAACCATGCAATGGCTGAATGAACTGGATAAAAAATATCAGCTGACTGACGATGAATACGGCATAGGCGATTTTATAGACGAGCTGAAAGAAAAAGGATTTATCACAGAAGACAATCAGAAAGGTGAGATAAAAATAACACCCAAAACCGAACAAGGCATTCGCAAAAAAAGCCTGGAAGAAATTTTCGGCAAACTAAAAAAAACAAAACAAGGCGATCACCACAGTTTCAAGCCAGGGCAGGGTGATGAACAAAATCCCGAAACAAGACAGTTCCAGTTTGGCGATATGCTGGAGCAAATAGATTTTACTGAATCCATCCGCAATGCGCAGATCAACCATGGAGTAGAAAGTTTTCGCCTGCAGGAAGATGATCTGAGTATCAGAGAAACAGATTTTAAAGCACAGACATCAACCGTGCTGATGATCGATATTTCTCATTCCATGATCTTATATGGTGAGGATAGAATAACGCCGGCTAAAAAAGTAGCGATGGCATTGAGCGAATTGATACAAACAAAATATCCTAAGGATACATTAGATATCGTAGTGTTTGGAAATGATGCCTGGCCGATAGAAGTAAAAGATCTTCCCTATTTGCAGGTAGGTCCATACCATACCAATACTGTTGCGGGATTAGAATTAGCAATGGATATTTTACGAAGGAGAAAAAATCCGAACAAGCAGATATTCATGATCACGGATGGCAAACCAACTTGTTTGAAGATTGGCAAACGATATTATAAAAATAGTTTTGGCCTTGATAGAAAAGTAGTGAATCGCTGTATGAACCTGGCAGCTCAATGCAAAAAATTAAAAATACCTATCACTACATTTATGATAGCTACTGATCCTTACCTGCAACGGTTTGTACAGGAGTTTACAGAAATGAATCATGGTAAAGCATTTTTTGCTTCATTGGATAAATTGGGAGCGTTTATATTTAAGGATTTTGAGAGTGGAAAAAGAAAAACGGTGTACTAAGTTTAGCCGGAAAGACGGTAAGCCGGGAAGGATACTTATCAATCTTAATACAAAAACAATTAAGACGAAGAATCATCCTTCACACATTGCAAAAATAAATAAATAACCAAATCTTACTACCTTCCCATCTTACCGGCTAAAATATTTTTATGTACAAACTTGCTGAGTATGAAGAATGGCTTTGTAAAGAAATTGTTGATTGTGCTTACCGGGTTCACAAAGAATTAGGTCCGGGGTTGCTTGAAAAAGTTTATGAGGCATGTTTTTGTCATGAAGTGATGAAAAAAGGGATTAAATATCAAAGACAGGTTGATCTCCCAATTTTTTATGACAATCTTAGATTTGATGAAGGGTTGCGAATGGATGTTTTTGTCGAAGAAAGAATCATTTGTGAATTAAAGGCAGTTGAACTCGTAAATTCACTTTGGCAAGCACAGATCATGAGTCATCTCAAAATGACTCAAAACAATATTGGTTTCTTAATTAATTTTAATGTTGCACTTATAAAAAATGGGATCAGAAGATATTGTATTGAATAACAAAAAAATCTTCCCGTCTTCCCGACTTACCGGCTATGAATATTGAAAAAATAAAGACATTAGGCGAACTTAAAAAAAGTGGCTATCAACCTAAAAGTATCAAAGAAGAAATACGTCAGAATCTTATTGATAAACTGAAAAAACAGGAAACTACTTTTCCCGGCATCATCGGTTATGAAGACAGTGTAATTCCTGATGTAGAAAGAGCATTGTTGAGTAAACACAATATTCTTTTTCTTGGTTTGCGTGGACAAGCCAAAACCAGGATGGCCAGGCAAATGACAGAATTGCTCGATGAATACGTTCCTACCATTTCAGGAAGTGAGATCAATGATGATCCGTTAAGGCCTATTTCAAAATATGCACAGGATCAATTGGCAGTATATGGTGATGATACACCAATTCATTGGATACACCGAACCGAACGTTATGGTGAAAAGCTGGCGACACCTGATGTAAGTGTCGCTGATCTCATAGGTGATATTGATCCTATCAAAGCAGCGAATCTTAAATTAAGTTTCGCTGATGAAAAAGTGATTCATTACGGTATTATTCCAAGAAGCAACCGGAGCATTTTTGTTATTAATGAATTGCCTGATCTGCAGGCTAGGATACAGGTTGCCTTGTTTAATATTCTGGAAGAAGGTGATGTACAGATAAGAGGTTTCAAATTAAGACTACCATTAGATATTTTATTTGTCTTTACGGCCAACCCGGAAGATTATACCAATCGTGGTTCTATTGTTACACCGCTTAAAGACCGTATTGAAAGTCAGATACTGACTCATTATCCAAAATCATTGGAACATGCATTGGAAATAACCGAACAGGAAGCAATCATCAGCGATGATCAGAAAGCGAAAGTGAAAGTAAGTGACCTGGTAAAACGATTGATAGAACAGGTAGCGTTTGAAGCAAGAGGCAGTGAGTTTGTAGATAAAAAAAGCGGTGTAAGTGCAAGGCTAACTATTTCCGCTTTTGAAAATGCAGTAAGTGCTGCAGAAAGAAGAGCAATCATCAATAATGAAAAACAAACCCAGGTATGGATAGCGGACCTGGCCGGTATTATTCCTTCTATTACCGGAAAAGTGGAACTGGTCTATGAAGGCGAACAGGAAGGTCCTTACCAGGTAGCCATGAACCTGGTAGATAAAGCCATTCGTACACAGTTCACGCAATATTTTCCTAATCCGGATACATTAAAGAAGAGAAAAACAACCGGCAAGGCATCACAAGTTGTAAAGGAAGATGAAAATCCTTATCGCTCTATAACAGGATGGTTTGATAAAGGGAATCATCTCAATGTATCTTTTAACACCAGTGATAAAGACAAAACTATTTTATTATACCAGGTAGATGGCCTGCATGCATTGGTAAAGAAACATTTTGCGCAAGCCAATGAAGCCGAAACAGCTTTCCTGATGGAATTTGTTTTACATGGCCTAGCGTCATATTCGCTTATCAGTAAAAAAATATTTGAAACCAAGATCGAGTTTAAAGATCTTATTGGCAGTATGATGAACCTCGGCGGTAACGATTATGAGGAAGAATTTGATGAAGAAGCATAAAAAAATAAACCCGGTATAAATACTTATGCCGGGTTTTATTTTATAATTGCCTTTTAGAAAAACTCTTTATATTATTTTAATAACAAACCAAGTTTCAAACCAAAGCTGGCAGATAACCCGGGACTTTTGCCCAATCTTGCATTAGCATAATTAAACGCACTGGCATCATCATAATAATCATAGCTGGGGTTTAAAGCCTGGTAAGTGTCTTCTTTATTATCAATTCCATAGCCAAGTCCATAATATAGATCCAATACTACTTTATCCGCAAACACCCATTGCTTGCCGATCTCAATTTGTAACGCACCGAAAGTAACATTCTGTTTACCTACTTCGTATGTGCTGTTTCCTTTTTCCACGATCTGGTTTTCTTTGTAATGACCGATATATAAAATAGGCTTAGCATAAGTTCCCTGCATTATATGCGACATTTTTGTTTTACCAAACAGAATGAAACTGGGCAATTTTCCGAACTTATAGCCGGCTGAAATAAAAGCACCTGTTTGTCCTTTCTTAGCGGTACCCACCTGGTTATAATACCAATCGATCCGTTCAGATTTTCCCAGGCCAATAAATCCTACAGAAAACTCATACCCCTTGCCTACCCCGGTTGATTTCTCAAGTCCTATTTCAGTATATCCGTATAAGGGAGAGAAAAAATTAATCTTTAATGCTTTTTTTAGTTGCCCTGTATAGCGTTCAGGATCCTTCAGATTATCTTCAAATTTTTCCTCTTTTCCATTTTCGTATACAATTTTTTTTATGCGATCTGTCTCCAATACATAAATAGGTCCATCGGGATTGTTAAACTCCTTATACTTGATCTCACTGGCACTGATTTCGATGATCTTTGCTTCAACGATCTTACCATTCTGACGATATATTTTATCCTGAGCAAACAGGAAAGTAACAGAACAAAACAAGCAAGCAATTAATAGCTGAATTTTTTTCATAAACAGAGGTTTGATGGTTTACTACATGACAACAGCAATGGATACAACGCTGCCTTATCTGTTTTAAATATTCCTGACACAACAATTTTTTAACAAAAGAGCAGCCTTATAGATTGAATACATAAATGTTAAATAATATTTACTTCTCTTTCCAACTGAACACCAAACTTTCTAACAACGCTGTCCATAATCTTTTCACTTAGTATAAATATCTCATCGCCGGTAGCATTGCCATAATTTACCAGTACCAGTGCCTGTTTTGCGTGAACGCCTGCATCGCCGCTGCGAAAACCTTTCCACCCGCATTGCTCAATAAGCCAGCCAGCAGCCAGTTTCATGGTGCCATCAGCATTCTCGTAACCAACAATATTTTCAAATTGCTGTTTCAACTGCAAAAACTTTTCTTTCGCAACAGATGGGTTTTTAAAAAAACTGCCCGCATTACCTATATCTTTCGGATCAGGCAATTTGGATGAACGGATATTGATCACAGCATGTGAAACGGCTTGTATGGTCAATTCTTTTACTCCCATTTTATTCAGTTCCTGTTCAATAGCACCATAGCTTGTATTGAAATGAGGTTGTTTACTCAACCTGTAGGTAACATCAACTATC
>CAMLEX010000096.1 GCA_946479055.1 uncultured Bacteroidota bacterium
TTGTCGGACTTGCGTTTTTATTAATATTATATGTAACGATGGTTTATGGACCTATTGCAGCTTTCCTGGTAGAAATGTTTCCGACAAAAATCCGTTATACATCCATGAGCCTTCCTTATCATATTGGTAATGGTGTATTTGGTGGCCTTGTCCCTTTTATTGGCTTATTACTGACCACCACTTATCCCGCAGATCCATTGGTAGGTTTGTGGTATCCTATTGGCATCGCCGCTTTATGTTTTATCATCGGCATTATTTATCTGCGAAATAAAATTGATGAAGATGTAACCGATTAAGGCCCCATCCCGACCTTCTCCGCCGCGGCGGAAAGGCCAACACACGAGGCTAATTTATTTGAAGACCCTGATAGAAATGAAATGGTTGATATTAAAAACAAGAACTCATGAATACGATAAAAAAATATTTAGGCATCATCTGGTTATTGCTGGCGCCTGTTGTCATATATTTTTTAATAAGGGGAGCAATCAGCAATATTGATCCGGCGGGAACAAAGGATATTAATAATCCCGTTATCTGGATCATTATTATTGCCATCTTCACGCCTATTGCAATAGGTCTTATGATTTTTGGCTGGTATGCATGGAAAAACGAATACGATAAACTACCTGACAGCTCAAAAGAAATTTAGAGAGCCGGCAAAAGCATATTCCGCTAAGTCGCAAAGAGCACAAAGAAAAAAATTAATAAAGAATATCACATCTTTGTGTTCATCATGTCTGTGGTCAATAGAACCTCTGACCTTGAGACAGATTCTGTTTAAAGCAATTTTATTTTTTTAATTCTAAACTGATCTGTCCTGTGAAATGTGATTTTTTAATGAACAAGTTTCGTTTGTGACTGTTATAGGTTATTTTTGCGAACGGTTTATGAAAAAAACAACTCACATTTCTGTAAAGCACAAAGTATCCGGCATCATCATGATACTGGCCCTGGCGTGGTTAACTGTGAGTATTCCTTTTGTATATGCCGCCCAGCAAAAAGTGGCAGCAGAAATTGCAGCGAGTGATAAAACCGATAGTGACAGCAATTCTGACAATAATCCTTTTGCAAATACAACAGAAGAAAAAACTCCTTCCGGTCCTAATACACTTTCGGAATATTTGCACGAGACACATTCTGCTGACCACCAGATTGTAGCACAACGGATGCATATCCATCACATACAGGTTGCCACTTATATCGCTTTTCACGGAGAGTTAACAGGTCCTCCTCCGAAAGCATAGTTCAATTCCTTATTCTCCACTTATTTTTTTATTGTCCTGCCTAAAGCAGGTAACGATTGTTTGTTCAAACTGAACAGGAATCGATGTATCTATTTTTTTACAACTAAACCTATTGTTATGGCACCTCGTGCAAAAGATTATTTTAAAAGTTTTCCCAATGATATAGCTTCCTCCATTGTTGTGTTCTTGGTAGCGCTGCCTCTTTGTTTGGGCGTAGCACTGGCCTCTAATGCTCCACTTTTCAGTGGCATTATTGCTGGTATATTAGGAGGCGTCATTGTTGGACTGGCGAGTAAATCGCATTTAAGTGTAAGCGGGCCCGCAGCCGGCCTCACAGCTATTGTAGCTGTAGCTATTGCAACACTTTCTTCCTTTGAAGCTTTTTTGATCGCTGTATTTATCTGTGGTCTTCTACAAATCGTTTTGGGATTTATGAAAGCCGGTGTAATCGGCGACTATGTTCCCAACAATGTTATAAAAGGAATGCTGGCAGCCATTGGACTTATTCTTATACTAAACCAGTTTCCACATTTACTGGGCGATGACTCTCATTTTGAAACAGATGAAGGTGTTCATGAAAGCGGTAATATATTTTCCAATTTCGTCAATGCCTTTGCACATATAACTCCTGCAGCCTTATTAATTGGATTTGTTTGCCTCGCATTTCATTTTATTTGGGAAAAACTTATCGCCGGTAAAAAAGGATTTATCAAATTCATTCCCGCGCCGCTGCTGGTTGTATTTATTGGTGTAGGAATTAATCTGCTTTTTAATAACAGTGGATCTGGAAATGCTTTAGGTAGCAATCATCTTGTTTCCATTCCTGTTGCATCATCAGCCAATGAATTTTTTTCTTTCTTTACCACACCCGACTGGAAACATTTAATGAACAGCCAGGTATGGATAACAGGTATTACCTTGGCTTTAGTAGCCAGTTTAGAAAGTTTGCTAAGTATTGAAGCAGTAGATGATCTTGATCCTTACCAACGGGTAACACCAACTAACCGGGAGTTAAAAGCACAGGGAATAGGTAATGTAATCTCCGGCTTGATTGGGGGCCTGCCTATCACCAGTGTGATCGTTCGTTCATCGGCCAATGTAAACGCAGGAGCTAAAACAAAAATGTCGACTATTTATCATGGCATATTGCTATTACTTTGTGTCGCCTTTATTCCTGTAATACTTACTCTTATTCCCAAAGCAGCGTTAGCAGCTATACTTATTTTTACAGGTTATAAATTAGCTAAGCCGTCATTATTTAAATCATTTTATAAAAAAGGATGGGACCAGTTTCTGCCATTTATCATTACTATTGCAGCTATTTTACTGACCGATCTTTTAAAAGGTGTGTTGATCGGCATCGGAGTAGGCTTATTCTTCGTTATGCGTAGCAATTTTAAATCGGCTGTATTTGTAGTGAATGATAATAATAAGTACCTGTTCCGATTGAGAAAAGATGTATCCTTCCTGAACAAAGCAATTATCAAAAACAGGCTGGAAAAGGTTCCTGAAAATTCATTTGTCCTGATTGACGCGGCAAGAGCTGATTTTATTGATAAAGATGTTGTAGAAACCATTGAAGATTTTATGCTTCATGCCCCTTTGAAAAATATCACCGTCGAACTAAAAAGAAGCGTTTATAAAGAACAGGGCTTTTCAATACTCAAGAACTACGACCCCACCGATAAGCTGTTCAGAACACATGAAAAGAAATTGAAAGAAGCAGAAGCTATCTAAATTTGTAAAGATTAAAAAACAACAAATGCATTCATACGAAAAATTATTATTAGAAAATAAGGCCTGGGCGGCCGAAAAAGTGGAACAGGATCCTCAGTTTTTTGATCGTCTTGCTCATTTGCAAACGCCAGAATTTCTCTGGATCGGCTGTAGTGACAGTCGGGTACCGGCTAATGAAATTACAGGCACAAATCCCGGTGAAATTTTTGTTCATCGTAATGTTGCCAATCTTGTTATACATACAGACGTAAACTTGCTGAGCGTAATTGAGTATGCAGTAACACATCTGAAAGTCAAACATGTTATTGTTTGCGGGCATTATGGTTGCGGCGGGATCAAAGCCGCCATGGGAAACCAGGATTACAAGCAGATATTGAATATGTGGCTTCGTCACATAAAAGATGTATACCGCCATAATCGTGAAGAATTAGATAATATTGCTGAGGAAGAGAAAAGAGCTGACCGGTTGACAGAACTGAATGTAATAGAACAGGTACAACGTCTGGCAAAAACATCTATTATACAAAAAGCATGGAAACATGAGCAACGTCCTGACCTTCACGGTTGGGTATATGGCTTAAAAGACGGCCTTATCAATCCTGTATTTGAAATGAAAGCAGGTACACCTATTGATCCCTTGTATGAATTTGATCTCTGATTGAATAATTAAAAGCTGCCTTAGGGCGGCTTTTTCTATCTTTAATACACATCAACAAGTATTTTATGCGATCCCTCTTTATTGCATTGGGTTTAGGATTTCTTGCAGGCTGTAATAATCAACCACAGTCAGGAGAAAAAGAAAAGGAAATTACAAACTGGGTGTTTGAACCTTTTATAAAATCAGATGAAGTAAATCCTGTTTTACTTCCTGATTCCAATTCTTTATTTACATGTCCTCTAAGAAAGAGCCGGGTAAAATGGGAACAAAAAGATGTGTTCAACCCTGCCGCCGTGGTGAGACATGATACCGTTTTTCTCTTGTACCGGGCAGAAGATATGATCGGAAAATTTGCAGGCACTTCAAGAATTGGCCTTGCCTGGAGCCTTGACGGCCTTCATTTTTCAAAACACCCTGTTCCTGTTTTGTATCCTGATAATGATTCGTCAAAAAAATATGAATGGGAAGGCGGCTGTGAAGATCCAAGAATTGCAGAAGATGAAAAGGGGAAATATTATTTAACCTATACAGCTTATGATGGCGACAAAGCAAGATTACTGATCGCTTCATCAACCGACCTGTATCATTGGACCAAACATGGCCATGCATTTAACAAAGCATACAGCGGCAAATATGTAAATGAATGGAGCAAATCAGGTGCTATTGTTTGCAAATATGAAAATGGAAAAGCCATTGCCAGTAAGATAAACGGCAAATACTGGATGTACTGGGGTGACACGGATATTTTTCTCGCATCCTCCAATGATCTTATTAACTGGATGCCCCTTGAAAGCGGAGAAGGAAAATTAGTAAGTGTTTTTGGTCCGCGGAAAGGAATGTTTGACAGTGATCTTGTAGAGCCCGGGCCAGCGGCCATGTTAACAGAAAAGGGGATTGTATTGATCTATAACAGTCGTAATGTTCCTGCAAAAGGTGATACTACACTGGCGGAAGGGACATATACCGTTTCACAAATACTGTTGGATAAAAATGATCCTTCAAAAGTAGTAGATAGAATGAATACCTGGTTCATGAAACCGGAGAAAGACTATGAAATTACCGGGCAGGTCAATTATGTTTGTTTTGCTGAAGGTCTTGTGAATTATAAAAACAACTGGTTCTTATACTATGGTACTGCCGATTCAAAGATTGCCGTAGCTGTAAAGTGATTTGCGGATTTGCGAATAAATCAATTTGCGAATGAAATGATATAAATTCGCAAATCCGCAAATCAACAAATTTGCAGATATAATCTATGTCAATAGAAGTAAAAAACCTTCTCAAAGTTTACGGCGAACAAAAAGCTGTCAATAATATTTCTTTTAAAGTAGAAC
Source organism: uncultured Bacteroidota bacterium (assembly GCA_946479055.1). The sequence goes on from CAMLEX010000096.1 coordinate 4,974, forward strand.
AGGGCGAGATCGTTGGCTTCCTGGGCCCCAATGGCGCAGGTAAATCTACAACGATGAAGATCATTACCGGCTACCTGCAACAAACCGCTGGAGAAGCATTTGTTGCCGGAATAAATGTTGCTGATAATCCACTGGAAATAAAAAAGAAGATTGGCTATTTGCCGGAATTAAATGCCCTGTATTATGATATGTATGCCAGGGAATACCTTGAATTTACGGCTGAATTGTATAAGGTAGATTCTTCATCAAACCCGGGGCGAAAATCAAAAATTGAAAAAGTAATTGAACTTACCGGTTTGAAAGTAGAAAGTAAAAAGAAAATAGGACAACTTTCAAAAGGTTATAAACAAAGAGTGGGGCTGGCGGCCGCATTAATTCACGATCCTGAAGTATTGATTTTAGATGAGCCCACGAGCGGATTAGATCCCAACCAAATCGTTGAAATAAGAGAGGTAATCAAACAACAGGGATTAAAAAAAACGGTTTTATTTTCTTCACATATTCTACAGGAAGTAGAAGCGATTTGCGACCGGGTTATCATTATCAATAAAGGAGAGATAGTGGCAGATAATAAACTCAGTAATCTTAGAAAAGCTTCTACTTCCAATATTGTAAAAGTAAATTTCAAAGAAACAATAGAAAGTCAGCTATTGGCAAATTTACCCTCGGCCATGTCCGTCGTCAAAACGGATATGAACAACTGGGAACTGGCTACTGATAATCCTGAACATTTGCGCAAACAGATCTTTGAACTATCTCTTCAGCATAACCTTAATATCATTTCCCTGCATAGCGAAAGCCAGAGCCTTGAAGAAGTATTCCGTTCGCTTACAAAAAGTGAATAACTTTATTGCAATTGAAGAAATTCTTCTGTAAATTGGCATAGAACTTTTAAGGCCACCACCATCACCAAAGTAGCACCATCCCTGATTTGCTTGCTGTTTCTATTTGCGTGCAAAAAAGAAATCACAGAGCCCCTGATCTCTGCCAATGCCAGCAGAATATCAGCCAATGCCTTTCTTTCGTCATCCTGCAATTCCTGCGAAACGCAAACCATTACATTCCGTGGCATCCGGCCTGACGATAAAAATGGACGAGAACCGCTTCTCAATCCTGAAAGAGGTTTACGATTGGAACACATTATGAAAGCTAGCAATCTTTTGAACCCCTATCATAAGATCAATTACTCCAACAATATGGATATACTGATCAGAAATGATGAAAAGGACTATGCCGAAAAAACAAAACTGACGCAACTTTACTTCTACCTCACCGATTACCTGAAAACCAAAATACCTGACCAGGCATTCCGCAACATGCAGACTGTGTTGGATGAAATAAAAAAAACGGGCTATAAGGTCATCCTTCTTTTTGCTTATCGCTATGACGACGGATGTAAGTATGAAACCTATGAAGATATAAAAAGGCATCTTAGCCAGTTAAACCCTTTTTTACAAAAAAATGAATCTCTGATCTATGCTTTCCAGGCTGGCTTCCTGGGTTTGTGGGGTGAATGGCATCATTCAGGATTAGACAATTCTCTTTTCCAACGGCAACTAGTGATCAGGGATATTTTGCAAACCATTCCTGCCGGAAGAAAAATGCAGGTAAGAGAAACTATTCATAAAACGGATGCAGCTGGATTTATCAAGCGAAACCGGAAAAGCCAGATAAGTTATTATCCTTTAAGCGAAGAAGAATATAACAGGATAGGTTTTCAGAATGCTTATTTTGTTTTGGATCAGGGTCCAAATGCTCATTGGGATTACCGCTGGCCGGATAATGATTATTTTATGGTTGAAAAAGAAGCTCTTTCAACGGTAGTAGATGGAGAAATGCCATACGATGGAAACTGGTATGGCACTTTTAATATGATTGCCTGGGGAAATCAGGGTGGATGGCAAGCAGTAAAAAGGATGAAGACACATGCTCACAGTAGCTTTAGCTTAGTGCATAATTACAAACTAAATATAGCCGCCTGGAAAAACCAGTTTTTATTTCCCGGGCTGTTACGGAGCAGTAATATGGCTGTGACGGATGATTATTTCCTGAACCCGCAGGAACAGGAAACCGGGAGGACTGCCTATGAATACATAAGAGATCATTTAGGCTATCGTTTTCAACTGAAAGAAGCTACCATTCCTATATTAATCAGCAGGAGCGATCCGGCCACTATTACTATCCGGCTTAAAAATTTTGGGTTTGCATCATTAATAAATAAAAGACCGGTATACCTTGTGCTCATTGATGAAAAAAACCAGCCACTGGAATTCCTGACTGAAAGTGATCCCAGGAAATGGTTGCCGGCTGACGCATCCCCCGAAGGAATGTATACTATCGAACATTCTGTTCATTTCAATAATTCCTTTAGCCCTGGAATATATAAGGTGGGTATCTGGATGCCGGATGAGTCTGAAGATCTGAAATACAATACCGATTATGCCATACGTTTTGCAAATGGCAATATGGAATTGTGGCAAGATCAGGATAAAAGATACCTTGTCAATATTGTGGGAAGCCTGGAACTTCGCTGATTTCGCCAGGAAAATTAATCTCTGCACAACCCCTGAATAAATTCCGGTTTTTTTATTGTTTTAGCCTTTAAAAAGCCTCTGGCACAAAAGTGCACCACACAACCAAAGTTGATTACATTTGCATCCGCTTGCCAATTTTAACTTTTTTTCAAATAACAAAATCAATCAAGCTATGAGTTACATTTCCGAAATCTTTGCCAGGCAAATTTTAGATTCAAGAGGCAATCCAACTGTTGAAGTAGACGTAATAACCGATGAAGGTGCAATTGGCCGTGCTGCGGTACCAAGCGGCGCCAGTACAGGCATTCACGAAGCAGTTGAGCTACGTGATGATGACAAGAAAAAATACCTTGGCAAAGGCGTGCTGAAAGCTGTAAAGAATGTAAACTCTACCATAGCCCCTGCTCTGTTGGGCTATGATGTTGCCGATCAAACCGGGCTGGATGAAATGATGATAGAGCTCGACGGAACTCCTAACAAAGGAAAGCTGGGAGCTAATGCTTTGCTGGCCGTAAGTATGGCTGTTGCCAAAGCAGCTGCGGAAGAAGCGGCCTTACCGTTGTACCGGTACATCGGTGGAACTAATGCAAAAACATTACCCATCCCGATGATGAATATCCTGAATGGCGGTGCACATGCTGATAACAAAATAGATTTCCAGGAATTCATGATTATGCCGGTAGGCGCACCCAGCTTCAGCGAAGGCCTGCGTTGGGGTGTAGAAATTTTTCATGCTTTAAAAACAGTATTGAAGAAAAAAGGATTCAGCACCAATGTAGGTGATGAAGGTGGCTTTGCTCCCAATATTCAAAGCAATGAAGAAGCGATCGAAACAGTATTGACAGCGATACAGGCGGCAGGTTACAAAACCGGAAGCCAGATCCTGATAGCTATGGATGCCGCTAACAGCGAATTGTGGAACAGCAAAAAGAAAAAATATGTATTTCATAAAAGCGATGGCAAAGAAATGAGCAGTGAGCAGTTGGTAAAATACTGGGCCAGCTGGGTAAAACAATATCCTATCGCTTCTATTGAAGACGGTATGGCCGAAGATGATTGGACTGGCTGGCAAATGCTAACTGAAGCAGTTGGTGATAAATGCCAGTTGGTAGGTGATGATCTTTTTGTAACAAACGTTACCCGTTTACAAACAGGGATTGATAAAAGTATCGCCAATGGTTTGCTGGTAAAAGTAAACCAGATAGGAACCATCACAGAAACCATCAATGCGGTAACACTGGCGCAGCATAATGGTTACAATACCATCATGAGTCATAGAAGTGGTGAAACAGAAGACACCACTATTGCTGATCTGGCGGTAGCCTTGAATTGCGGACAAATAAAAACCGGTTCGGCTTCACGTACGGATCGTATCGCTAAGTACAACCAGCTGATCCGTATTGAAGAACAATTGGGCAGCAGTGCTTTTTATCCAAAAGGAAAGATTAAATTTGGGAAATAACCGTTCGAAGTTTGAGGTTTGAAGTTTGGGGTAACACCCGAACTTCAGACTTCGAACATCAAACCGCAAACATGAAATTCCTTAACCATATCCCTGCCTGGCTCAAGAATAAATACCTGATCGCTTTGGGTGTTTTTGGATTTATTATGCTTTTTTTTGATAAGAATGATGTTTTTACGCAATCGGCCCGCAAAAGGCAATTAAGGGACCTGGAGGAAAGCAAGCAATATTATTCTGACCGGATAGCTACGGAACGAAAAGAATTAGAGGAACTTAAGTCTAATCCCGGGACTTTGGAGAAATATGCAAGAGAAAAATACCTGATGAAACGGGATAATGAGGACCTTTTTATCATCCCTGATAACCAGGCAGAAGAGGAGAAGTAGGATATTTTAAACAATAAGCCAATTAATTTTCCGTTACTATACCGGACATAACTTTTCTGGAACTTTCACTTTTAAGGACATTAATGGTTTGCGAATGAGAAATTTTACCCCCGAGGACCTTTTATTGTATTTATACAAAGAAAGCACTCCCCAGTTAACTGCTGCTATCAGGCAAGCACTTCAACTGGACTGGACACTACGGGAAAAATTCAATGTATTAAAAACCTCTATGCTAAGGCTTGATCAAATCCAACAATCCCCACGCACCGAAGCGATTTTAAACATTCTGAATTATGCCCGTGAAAAATCATCGGAAATGGTTTAATCCTTTCCTGTTCTGATTTTAAATTTTTGCATCCACTTCGGTGGATGCTTTTTTTTGCCCTTACTTTCGCAGTAATTTTTTGCTATGACAAGAAAGCAGCGCTACGAGTTCGTTATCGACTATTTTCAAAAAAATACACCCGAAGCTGAAACAGAACTGATCTATGACAGTCCCTATCAACTGTTAGTTGCTGTTATTCTTTCCGCTCAATGCACGGATAAACGAGTGAACCTGACCACACCCGCTATTTTTGAAAAATATCCTGATGTTGAATCCTTGAGTCAAACCGATTTTGATGAATTGTTTCCCTATATCAAAAGCATTTCTTACCCTAACAACAAAACAAAACACCTGATCGGGATGGCGAAAATGGTGATTGAAAAATTTGATGGAGAAATTCCGATGACGGTTGATGAGCTGATAGAACTACCCGGTGTAGGAAGAAAAACGGCCAATGTCATTACATCGGTAGTAGATCAGCAACCCAATATGGCGGTGGATACCCATGTATTCAGGGTGAGTAAACGAATAGGATTAGTACCACAAACGGCGACCACTCCATTGGCTGTAGAAAAAGAATTGATCAAAAATATCCCGGTAGAATTAATCCATAAAGCACATCATTGGCTGATACTGCATGGACGCTATATCTGCATTGCCCGCAATCCAAAATGCAGGGAATGTGGCTTGCAGCAGGCTTGTGTTTATTTTCAGAAGGAAGTGAATAGATTGTAATGGCTAATTCCCCCTGGCTTGACAATGATTCGTATTTAGTCGCGCCACGGAAACACGGAAGATGTCTTTTATTCCGTGTTCTGATAGTTATCGGAAAGGCTACCAAACCACCAGTTTATGGTTGACACAATATTATTTTAACCGATAAGAAAAGCCAGCCTGAAGCCCTTGTGAAACCTGCCGGAACAAATCATTTTCAGTAAGCTTTTTATAACTGTATTGATAACCGGCTTGCAGATGAATTCGTTTACTTATTTCCCTGGAGTATTGAACAGATAATAAAGCAGCCTTCAGGTTATGCGAAGAAGTGAAGAATAAATTATCATAGGTTTCGTATAACAGCTCATTCACGTTGCCGCCATATACTTTATTATTTTCCGGCCTGGATGCAAATCCTGCCACAGGAATTGAAAGATCAACAGAAACACTATTATTTTTCCAGGAATATACAGAAGAACAATATGCAGATAAGTTTGTAGTTGACGCCCAACTATACTGTTTAACCTCGTTAGTTTTTGTAATAAATGCCGGCTTGGTGCTGATAGCGTAACCGAGATAGGTATTGAACCGGCTGTTCTTATTCTTCAAAACAGAAAATGCATCAGTATACACTGCACGAAAATCATTCAGCTTTGCGTTCCCCGCCTGCCCGTTATTTCAGGCTATCAATATACTTTTTTTACGGTAAGGGCTGATCGCAGAATAGCTGTAAGCCAGTTCAGTTGATTGTATTCCTTTCAAAGCAAGATCAATGTAATTATCAGTAACAGAAAGG
>CAMLEX010000097.1 GCA_946479055.1 uncultured Bacteroidota bacterium
ACTGCGTTCTGGGCTAACAACAGGATGTACCAGTATAAAAGAGTTCCTATGGGTGAAAAAGGCGTCGGTCGTTTTGCCGTACATAAACTCGGAAGTAAAATAAAATTAATAAGTAGACCTTGTAATGTTATCCTTGATGATAAAGGCAATTTTTTAAGAAAAGAGCTTTTGGATTATGAGATTAATATTGAAATAGATTGGAAAATTTTCTCTCAATCTAAATATTTATCTGACGTTAACATAGAATATAATAAAAATACCGATCCAGAAAGTTTTTATTATAAGACCGATTCAGGAACATTTATTAAAGTTTCAGGGCTTAAAGAAATATGGAACCGAGGTATGGCCCGTCAGTTAAAACGTCATACTATTTCAATGGTATCTCCTAAAAATGATCCGCAGAAATTTTTAATTGATTTGAATTTTAATAATAATTGGCTTGATAAATTTCCAGAAATTAATGAAGTGTTAGTGCAAGCTCCCTACAAACTTATAGCCATCCTGGACAGAAATTACAATTTAACTTTTGAGTATGAGTTCAAATTGGCTAATAATGATATGGTAGGATCGAATAAAATAAAGAATAATAAAGAGTACGATAAGAATATAATTGCATCTCTTCGCCCCCTTTTTAGAAATTATTATGCGGAAAAAGGATTTGAGACAGAAGCTATTGAGAGTATTCTTGAAACAAAAGCAGTAGAGCCTCTTCCTTTTGGTGAGATTATGATTGAATTGTACTCTTACGATCTTGATGCTGCTTCTTTAAGGGACGTTACTTTTACTCCAGATATCTTAAAGAAAACATTAAAGGATCATTACGGAATAAAAGTCTTTAAAGATGACTTGCGAGTTTATGATTATGGGGAACCAGGAAATGACTGGTTAGGACTAGATATTAAACGTGTAAATAATAAAGAATGGTTTTCAAATAATCAAAACATTGGACTTGTTTATCTTGATTCTGAAACGTCCGGATCCCTTATTGAGAAAACTAATCGAGAAGGGTTTATAAATAACGAAAGTTTTGATTATTTTAAAATTGTTATTGAATTTATACTCATACAATTCAAAGTGGAACGACAGAAAGATCGTCAGAAATGGATGAGGTTCAATAAAAAGGATTCAAATATTTCTTTCACTGATAGGGTGAACGATTTTGTGGCTTTAATTAATGATGCGGAGATTGATGATGAAAGTAAAAAACAAAAACTACTAGATGGAGCATCCAAAATAGGAAGCGAGTATGAGAAAGCGCAAGAAACTTTATTGATTCCGGCAGGTGTAGGGATGACTGCATCAGTTGCCTTACATGAAATTGAAAAGCTTGTACCCCGCATGGAAGAAACTGTAGATATTGCCCCAGTTGACCAAATAAGAATAAGAAATCAGGTTGAAGAACTTGACGAATATGTTTCCGGAATTTTATCCGTTTTAAAGCAAGCAGGCACTAAACCTGTTGATGTTAGAGATGCAATAAACCAAGCTATTAGTAATTATCAGCTTAAGCTGCGGGTTCGAAAGATAAATGTGATAATTAATATCCAAGAAGACGTTGACACCATAAAATGTGATAAAAGGTACTTAGTAACTATGCTTATGAATCTGATTGATAACAGTATTTATTGGCTTGATACTATTTATAAGGATGATAAAACCATATTAATTAAAGTTGTAAAAAGTAAGGAAGTTTCTCGTATTATTATAGCTGATAATGGTCCCGGTTTTAAAGATAGCATAGAAGAGATTGTGACTCCATTCTTTTCGAGAAAAGAAGGAGGAATTGGGATAGGGATGTATTTAATCGATACGATGATGATGAAATACGGGAAGCTTAAAATCTATACGGAAAATGGTGCAGCAGAAGTTGACGAATCGCTTAATGGAGCGATAGTTGAACTAATTTTTAACAAAAATCAAGAAAATTAATATGATTATTGGACCACAAGTAGCATTTGTTGATGATGTTAAAAATCATATCGATCCTTTGGATAAGGTATTAAAGGATCTTCATACTGGTACAGTTTTTTTCAATGCAAAACCAGAACTTTCGATTTATCCAGATAAACCTATTGAAACTATAAAGTTGCTATTCCTTGATTTGTATTATAAAAAAGATTTTGATGCTGATTTATCAGCACAATGGGTGGCCTCTATTATTTCACCCAACAAAAGATACTCTTTAATTATATGGTCTCAGGATACACACCACGAAGCCGAACTTATTGCCAAGCTTGAGCAAATTGATTTAGCGCCGACTTATGTGGAGGCATGGCAAAAGACCGATTTTGACCCGGTTAAATTCAACTTTAAGGATAAAATAATCACTCTAATAAAAAAAATTTCTAACGACCAGTATATCCATGAAGAAGTGTTATATGGTGAAATCGTTGATATTGAGGAAGACGGAGTTCTTATAAACTGCCGGTTAGCTGTAGAATATCCTACTTACCAAGTCAGAAGATTTGACAAGGAGTTGCTGGCCAATATTGATAAACTATCAATTGGAATTTATGTTAGACTTCATTTTTATACTAAACCAGGTGCACGTCTAATAGATATTTTTGAAGAAAAAAAGGACTTGAAAGAATTATTTAAGGAGCCTGATTTTTTTAAAGGATTAGAAGGAAATTCTTTTTTTATTGAAGGATAATATAATGAAAATTACGTTTAAAGATGTAGGCCAGGGTGATTCAATCCTACTGGAATGGCAAGAAGATGGTAATTCTAAAATTGGAATTATTGATTGCAATAAAAAAGACAAAACAAACCCTGTCCTTAATTATATTGATAATTCAGCCTATACCGAAATAGAATTTATTATTCTGTCACATCCACATAGTGACCATTACTCTGGCATGGTAGAACTATTGAATTTAATTGAGAAGAAAAAAATTACAGTTAAAAGTTTCGCCCATACTCTACATCTTTTAGGAACCGATTATTACCGCTATCTCAATCGGGTAGAAATTGATACCGAGGCCCTGAGCAACTTGCAGGATCTGTTCGATAAAGTGCATTCATTAAAACAAACTGGAATTATTAAAATAATATCATTTATAGTTGAAAACTGGCAAATACAATTAACGGAAGGAATTACAATGAAATGCCTTTCGCCAAGTTATAGTGAAGCTCAAAAATATATGGACACGGTCGACATGGAGCCTGTCACAAATAAAAAGGCCGCGAGTAAAAGTGCTAACTATCTTTCAACTCTTTTTAAGATTACTATTCAAGATAAATACTATCTCTTAACATCAGACAGCGAAATTCCAACATTTGAGAGACTTATTGCAGAGAATACACATAAAAATTTGCAGAAGAAGGAACTAGGCATTTGTCAGCTTCCACATCATGGTTCTTCTAAAAATTATTACCCAGCATTTTGGGCGTTTATAACCAAAAATAAAACTCCTCAAGCTATAGTGTCGGCAGGACTTAACGAAAAATACAAACATCCGCATTTTCCTGTATTAAAGGATTTTTATGAGCAAGCCTATCAAATACATTCTACAAATATTGTTTACGGAATGGCAGAATATATTGATTATTTAAAACGCCTTTCAGACATTACGTCTAAATTAGATACTTTTAGCGTATTAGTAAGTACACACACTGGCGGGGATAAAAGTTTCAATTTACTATGATATACACCGTAGAAATTTTTTATCCCCCCGTTGTCCTGAGAATGTTGAATAAATAAAAAATGTTGAATGGTTGTGCGGAGATTGTATCTCCGCAGCAGCGGCAAAGAGGCTGTCAAAACCAGCAATTACAGACCTTCAAAAAGATTTTCTGAATACACAGTCCGCTTTTTGAAGTCTCCGACTTTGCAATTATACGCAGATGGTTTCCGACCACACTTTGCTTGCAGGGTGAATTGTACTAACGACAATCCAAAATGTATAGCGTCAATTGCTTAATTTTCAATGGTGCAATTTTTTTATATATTGCAAGTAATAACAGCCATCGACGTGTTGTGCGTCATGGCAAGCGAACAGACCAAAGTTCAAACAGACCTTATCAAACCGAAATGAATAAACTATTTATATTTCTTTGTCTACTTCCCGACTTAATTTTTGCACAGCAACAAGACACGGATTCTGTTGACGCTTTTATTGCAAAACAGGTTCAGGATTATAAAGTGCCAGGGCTTGCAATTGGAATTATTAAAGGCAATAAAGTGGTTTTCAAAAAAGGCTATGGTGTTACAAGCACTTTGGACAGTATTCCGGTAACAACACAAACTATTTTTCCATTGTCGTCTTGTACAAAGGCATTCACAGCAGCAGCAATGGCTGTCCTGGTTGATGAAGGGAAAATCAACTGGACTGACAAAGTGATAAAATTTCTGCCCGACTTTAAATTGAGTGACCCATGGATAACTAAAGAATTAACTATTAGCGATATATTAAGCCACAGGTCTGGCTTAAATTCTTATGACGGCGATTTGCTTTGGTACGGAACAAGCTATACAAAGAAAGAAATTGTAAACAAAATTCAATATTCACCAATAAAAAACAATTTCCGACTTGATTTTGGCTATCAAAATGTTATGTATTTAGTTGCAGGACTGGTTATAGAAGCAGTTTCTGGAAAGGCTTATGATGAGTTTATAAAAGAAAAGCTATTGAAACCTTTGTCTATGAGAAAGACATCTACAAGTGTTTTAGAAATGCAGAAGGAAAAAGACTATGCACAACCACATTTAAAAAATAAACCGATCAAACTGGTAAACATGGACAACATAGCACCAGCAGGTGCAATAAACTCTAACATTGATGAAATGATGAAGTGGATGCAAATGTGGATTGGACAAGGACGAATTAACGATACAATAATCATCAATGAAAATTCCTTTGAAACTATAACAACTATTAAAACTTTAACATCGGGTACAACTGAAAAAGGTTATGGGTTCGGCTGGTACATAAACTATAAGGATGGAGAAAAGGTTTTGAACCATGATGGAGGAATGCCTGGCTATAAATCAAGTGTTGTGCTGTTTCCGAAAAGTGGTGATGCCATCGTTATTTTGACCAATAAAATTTCACCAATCAGCGACCAGCTGATAGGTGTTATAAGAGAGTATTTGACCAAACCAGGGAAACTAAACTGGTTTCAAGCAGACAAAAATATGTCGCGTAAAAGCTCCGTTTATATATGGGACAAAGAAAGAGAAGACGTTAGTAAACTCCAGTCCACTATACCAAACATAGCAAACTATGAAGGCGAATATGAAGACAACATATATGGCAAGGCAAGCATTAGAAATGAAAACGGAAACGCAGTTCTTGAATTATTACCTGCAAAAGAATTATTTACTGGTAATTTGTATTACCTGGGCAAAGACAAATTTAAAATTATCTTTAATGATGGATTTATTCCGGTAGGGGAAATTATTTTTGAACAGCGTGCAGACAAAAAAATAAAAGGTTTTAAAATGAATATTGAGACGGGCGACTTTCATTTTGAAGACTTGTACTTTGAAAAAACAATAAAGGGTGACTGCAAAACTAAATTCATATTTCGTGACGGAAAGCTACGCCCCTCCGTTCCCGTTAATTTGTCTACCAACGAAAATTGAAAAAATAAAAAGGATGAACGGTTCCCGAAGTGTCTGGACAAGTACTGCGGAGATTGTATTTCCGCAGCAGCCTCAAAGGGGCTGTCAAAACCAGCAATTGCAGTCCTGCAAAAGATTTTCTGAAATACACAGTCCGCTCTGGAGCCCCCGACTTCGCAGTTTCTATGCTGATGGATTCCAACCACACTTTACTTGCCGGGTGGATTGTTCTAACGACAATCTAAAAATGTATAACATCAATTGCTTAATTTTCAATGGTGCAGTTTTTATATATTGCGGGGTAATAACAGCAATCAGCGTGTAAGTGGTAATGCTCGAAAAATTCCAAAGTAGTACTGTAATGACAGACCAATTTTCAACAACCGTTACGATAAATTCCGAACCTCTTAAAATATGGACTGTTTTGACAAATCCTGAGGTAATGACCAAATGGATGGGTGAACCGGAAATGAAAGTAGAAGTAAATACAGACTGGAAAATCAATTCGCCAATTTTTATTCGTGGCTTTCATCACGAAAAATTTGAAAACAAAGGAGTTGTGCTACAATACGACAAAGAAAAAATATTAAGCTATAGTCATCTGAGTTCTGTTTCCCACCTTCCAGACAAACCAGAAAATTATTCGATCCTCGAGTTTATTTTAACACCAGTTGACAAGAACACCCAATTGACCCTTAACATCAAAAACTTTCCGACAGAGATAATTCGTAAACATTTGGAATTTTATTGGAGAACGACCATCATAACAATAAAAAAAAGTGTGGAAAAACAAGTAGACTAAGCACAGCCCCCGTTGTCCTGAAAATGTTGAATAAAAAAATGCTGAATGGTTCCCGAAGTGTCGGGACAAGTAGTGCGGAGATTGCATTTCCGCAGCAGCCTCAAAGAGGCTTTCAAAACCAGCAATTACAGTCCTGCAAAAAGATTTTTTGAAATACTCAGTCCGCCCTGAACCCTCCGACTTCGCAGTTTCTATGCTGATGGTTTCCAACCACACTTTACTTGCCGGGTGGATTGTCCTAATGCCAATCCAAAATGTATAACATCAACTGCTTAATTTTCAATGGTGCAATTTTTTATATATTGCAGGTAATAACAGCAATCAGCGTGTTATGAGCAAACCTAAGGCATAAAGTTTATGGATACAGATTGGAATAAAGAAGAGCATCCAAATTGGTATATGGATGTTTCTCCGATGCGATGTTTAATTCTTGGAAGCTTTCCACCTCATCCCACTAAATGGGAATATCCCTTTTTCTATCCTAATGGGCGAAATAGATTTTGGAAAATTTTAGCCGATTTAGCGGAAGAATCTTTAAAATGGACGAAGGCTGATAAAACAAAGGCAGTTCAAGAAAGATATGAAATAATGAAGAAGTTGGAAATTGGAGTACAAAATTTAGGTTTGGAAATTGAAAGAAAGGGAAAAAGTGCTTTAGATACTAATATCAGAATTAATAAATATCACGATATCATTTCTATTATTGAAACTCATCCTGAGCTAAAGAGAATTCTATTACCTGGTTATTCAGCCATTAATAGTACTGCCAGATCATTTATAAGATATATTCAACAAAAAGGAATAGAGGCTTCTGCAATTGATCAAGTTAAACCTGAAACGTTATTTAAAATACATTTTAAGGGCCGGGCAATTGACTGTGTTGTACTAAATTCAACATCAACAGCGTCAAAGATTAAATATGACTTTCTTTTAGAACAATTTAGAAGAAATCTGAAGTAGTTTGCAGGTAATAACAACAATCAGCGTTTGTGCGAAAATCCTAAACAGACGCTTCAATCAAATTCAGCAGGCAAAAAAAACATGAATAAGTCATTTAGTTTAATCTTTTTTCTTATCGGACAAATTCTATTTTACTCCTGCCATATTCCGCATGACAGAGAAATTATTTGCCATGACAATTTTAAAAAAGCGTCAGATTTAGCCTATAATAATCCGACTAATACAGCAGCGTTTGATTCCGCATTAATAATTGTTAACAGATGTATGCAATGTGACTCAATTAAGACAGCTGTTGTTGACCTAAAAATTCGCTTGTTAATTACATTAGGGAAATTCAAAGAAGGTTCTGACTTTGTAGACTCATTGCAATCATCCGATTTTGCATATCCTTATAAAAAGGAATTAAATCATGACAATTTTATTGCCTTAAACTTTGCATCAAATAAAGACACTATTAGTCGTGACAAAATTTTTAAAAAAATGGCTGTTGATCTGGAAAAATATATTACTGACAATACACTTAAATCCAAAGAATTTCAAGAAGCCTATATTGACTTATATTCTTTAAAAGGAAATTTTACTAATTCAACAGAAGTTAATCGAGAAATTGATTCTTTGAAAATAAGACATCCAAATGATGCAAAGTTTTTTGACTTCTTAAAACATTAGCAAAGGGCTTCCCGTTATCCTGAGAATGTTGAATAAATAAAAAAGGCTGAATGGTTCCCGAAGTGTCGGGACAAGTAGTGCGGAGATTGTATCTCCGCAGCACCCTCAAAAAGGCTGTCAAACCAGCAATTACAGACCTGCAAAAAATTTTCTGAAATACACAGTCCGCATCCGACTTCGCAATTTATATGCTGATGGATTCCAACCACACTTAACTTGCAGGTGGATTGTTCTAACGACAATTCAAAATGTACATCAACTGCTTAATTTTCAATGGTGCAATTTTTATATATTGCAGGTAATAACAACAATCAGCGTGTTGTGTGCTACTTTAAAAGACAATACCATTCCATTTATAAGAAATGATCATATGCCTGATAATAATAATTTTGAAGTAATAATAATCGGCGGAAGTTACTCAGGGCTTTCGGCAGCAATGAGTTTGGGACGAGCATTGAGAAATGTGTTAATTATTGATAGCGGAACCCCCCGCAATAGACAAACACCACATTCACATAATTTTTTAACACAAGACGGCAAGACACCAAACCAAATATCGACACTTGCAAAAGAGCAAGTCAGTCAATACAAAACCATAAAATTCTATAATGGATTAGCTGTAAGCGGAACAAAAACAAAGAAAGGGTTTGAAATCAAAACTCAGGTGGGTGACTTATTTTATTCCAAAAAGCTAATACTCGCCACAGGACTGAGAGATATAATGCCCGATATAAAAGGCTTTGGAGAATGTTGGGGAATTTCAGTAATTCATTGCCCATATTGTCACGGCTACGAAGTCAAAGATGAAAAGACGGGGATATTAGGTAATGGAGATTATGGCTTTGAGTTTTCCAGGTTGGTTAAGAATTGGACAAAAGACTTAACTCTTTATACAAATGGAAAATCAACCCTGACAAAGGAGCAAACTGATAAATTGAGAAAACATGATATCCCAATCGTTGAAAAAGAAATTGATTGTTTTGAACATGTAAACGGGCAAATTCAAAACATCGTTTTCAATGACAATTCTAAGACTTCTATAATAGCAATATATGCAAGACCTGTACTCATACAACATTCGGAAATTGCTGCACAGGTAGGGTGCGAATTGACAGAACAGGGTCTTGTAAAAGTGGACACGTCTCAAAAGACAACAATAAACGGTGTTTTTGCCTGTGGCGACAACTCCAATTCGTCAAAAGATATCGCTCTTGCTGTATCGGCAGGTATGGTAGCCGGTAGTACGGTTAACAAAGAAATTATACAAGAAGAATTTTGAACAGATCGCAAAGCAGCACTCCGCTCTGTGAAGTCTCCGTCTTCGCAGTTTCTATGCTGATGGTTTCCAACCACACTTTACATGCAGGGTGGATTGTCCTAACGACAATCCAAAATGTATAACATTAACTGCTTAATTTTAGAAAGGTTCAATTTTTTATATATTGCAGATAGTAACAGCAATCAGCGTATTGCCTGCAATTACAGAATGACCATAAACAATAGGATTGGTATATGATTTCTAGGATAATGATATTTTTTTTGATTCTTTTTCAGTCTGATTCCTTTTGTCAATCTGACAGTATATGGAATGTAATGATTTTAAAGAAAGGGAATCAGCCAGAGATTAAAGATAATATGGCAGAGTTCAGCAAGACAGGATTTTACTTATATAGAAATTGTTTCTACGATTTAAAATTTAGAGATAAAACAAAAAAGACGCTAAGATTGATTGATATTAAACCTGATACGTTAATTTTCATAGGAATATCAGAAAAAAGAGATTCTAATTTCACACAAGTAGCAAAAGATACTTTCTTAATTGATTATAAAAGTATTAGTAAACTGTTATTAATAAAAGACTGGGGCGCTGAAAACAGTAATAAGATTAATTGTGGCGACTACTATTTTATTTTTCACAAATCGGTAATTGATAACAGATACGAGAGTAAATATGCTTATGTATTCCAAAGTGGTGATTCAAAAAATGAATTGGTACCTCGATTAAGTTCAGATGGCATCACCTATCATTACGAATACGGGGGTAAGTTATATTATTATTCAGGATTTACGGTTCAGACAACCAAATATAGTGATGAACAAAAAACTAAGGCTTTAAATGGAGTGATGACCGTTCTGAATTTAATAGTAAATAAACGATTGACTGTGACGATTCAAAAAAATAATAGAAATAGAGATGAATAAGCAACAACAGGCAACATAAAGCTTTCTGCTATGCTGGTTGACGAATACGTCCTCACCAGTACATCACTTATCATCTATAGTCCGGTCTAAACAAATAAATCTCAACTGTATATTTTAACTTCAACCTCAGTAATTCTATTGAGCTTCCGCTCCTGGCTGACGGAACACGGAATCCAGCACAGCAGAAAGCCCTGACATTAGTTTCAAGCATTTGACAGGCTTCACTTATAGAAAAAGTATTCTGGCATTTTTCAATAAAAGAATCATGAAGAATTTAAAAATAATTTCATTTCTCCTGTCGGCTATAATTCTTATCTCAGCTTGCTCAACTTCTAAAAATAACTTTAGGGGCCATTTAAAGAATTATCAACCAGTATCGAAAGAATTATTTGACACAATTGCTTTTATGGACAGTATCTTATTCCATGCATTTAATACTTGCAATATTGAAGAGTTTACCAACTTATTGACTGATGACATTGAATTTTATCATGATCAAGGCGGGCTTATGCTTTCTTCAAAAACACAATCAGAAGGTTTAAAAAATCGATGTGCAGAACAAGACAAGAATGGGATACTTAGAAGAGAGCTTGTAAAAGGAAGCCTTGAAGTTTATCCTATAAGTAATTATGGAGCGGTAGAAATTGGTGTTCATAATTTTTACAGGACATTGACGGGACAAAAAGAAAAGCTAACTACAGTCGCTAAGTTTATGAATATTTGGCAGAAAAAAAATGGTCAATGGAAAATATCCAGAATAATTAGTTATGCCCATGAAGAAATGAAATGAAGTAAAATGGTTTTTCAAAAATGCCAGACCCCGTTGTCCTGAGAATGTTGAATAAATAAAGAAAGGCTGAATGGTTCCCGTAGTGTCGGGACAAGTAGTGCGGAGATTGTATCTCCGCAGCAGCCCAAAGAATCTT
>CAMLEX010000098.1 GCA_946479055.1 uncultured Bacteroidota bacterium
TATGTGCATAGTCAGCATTTTTTTTCCAACGTTCAATATTTTTTGCAGAACTGTCTTCCATATTGATATGACTTCCGAAACTTAGGATCAGTGCTTCATAACCTGTAGCGGCGCATTGATCAATAGCATTTTTTACCTCCTCATCATTTTTACTGACGAGATGCATAAAGATGGGATTGGCTGTAGTCCAGGGAGCAATGCTTCGATACATTTTGCGGATGGCCAGCCCCCGCCTTTCGCGGTCATAACTATCCATCAGCAATTCAAAACTGCGTACCGATGTAAATGATTCTCCGGGTTGCAGTTCAATACCGGGTGCCTTATCCGGATATATTTCGAGCACACAGGGCGTGTTATAATCATAGTTTACCTGCGAAGTATACGATGAATCAATTTTCCAGTGTGTAGTCTGATCACTTATGTCGTACCGCATCGCATTATTGAAAGCATAATTGGTTTCAATATAAATTCCTTGTTGTTTCTTCATTATTTCCGGCTTGCCAACCACGGCGCTTTCTTCTTCTACCAATGCCAATACTTCATTCTTTATCCGATCAATTTTAAAAGAGTTAGTTCCTTTGTTTTCTATTGTAACCCATTTGGCAATTAAAGGAAGTTCATTATACAATGCATAATGCACTTTCACCATTACATCTTTCAATTCATCCTGGTTATTTTTATAACTAAAGCTTATTGTTTTTCCGCCGGGCTGTTTTGTATTAGAAGCCCACCAGTTGCCGGCTTTCCAATTAACAAAGGGTTTTAATTCACTGATCTCATAATTGACAAATTGAAAATCATTTTCATTTTTAGTAAAGTTGTCTACCCATTCAGGCAACAAGTAGGCTTTTTCTTTTTGCCCATACAAGCCGCCTACGTTATATATTTTCCCATTAAGGGTAATTACAGCTTCCGGCAATACAGCTCTTAACAACTGTTGTCCTGTGATCATGTTTTTATAATCAATACATGTGACATTAGGAGATAAACGAAAGGTTCTTTTTACCAGGCCATTGAATAAATGAATATCTTTTTTATCAGCACTCTGATTCACCTGCGCCTTTTGTATAACCGGCGAAACCAACCAATCGCCGCTAAATAATTTTTCCTGATTTTGAGTACCCATAACTGCCGAAGCCGATTGTTGCGCCTGGGCTGTAACTACCTGCAAAGCAACTGTGGCTATTAAAATAGATTTTACAAGTCTTGACATATTACTGCGTCTTTAAAAAAAAACTGAAATGGTTTACGTTGAACGAGCTTTGATGAATAAGAATTTGTTATTTTATAAACTAATAAATTTTCACGCCAATAAAAATTTGTAATTACTAATCAATACACACCTGCAATATCCCTGGTTAAATTGATGGCAGCACCTCTTACTCCGTTGATCATTGGATAAAGTTTCCAGTTATTTCCATCAACCTGTTCCAATTGCCAATCTTTTGCCGGATCAGCTAATAATTTTTTTACATATCGCGGAAAAGCATTGGCGGCCCTGGCATTCTCCCATCTTTTAATCGCCCTGAATATTTCATATTTATTTGGACAAGATTCAACGGATGATTTTGAAAGGTCAATCATATAAGTTGCACCAACACCTACTGAAATCGCTTCGATATGCTCATAGTCTGATACTTTTGAAGTTGCGCCGATACTAAAATTTATACCAAAGGTTGCCGGAAAATAATTGGAATAAGCTACATCCCGCAGATCCTTACCTTCTGATGTTGTACTTCCCCATTTTCTTGACGCCAAATCATACATATTTGTACCTCCGCCAACATTCCATACACTTTGATAATGCCATGAACCTTCTGAAAGTGTGGCGCCCATTATTCGCAAATCAGGCAGATTATAACTTGCAGCTTTTTCAAATAATTTTCGATGAAACCGCTTTACTGCATAATAACCATGTCCCTGGTTAAAAAGAAATTCTTGCCCATCCCAATCATGGTCTGCGAAATCAACATTATACCGCCAAAGTTTTACAAACACATCCGTCACCACGTCAGCGGCAGCATCATTATTCAAAATTTTTTTGGCAAAACGGCATAGTACCGGGAAGTAAATACGGATCAGGTACTGCCAGGCGGCAGCATCGTTTTTCTTCAGCAGTTCTAAGCAGTCATTATCATTTTCAGCAGCAGCCATACTCAACTATAAAAACAATTCATCCCAAACTAACAGTTATCACCAGGAAAAGCATTTTTTAAATACCTATTCAAATGAAACCAGGTTGTCAATTCTACTATCACGAATGAAAAGATAGGGAAATTTAGAGTTGTATGTAATGAAACCGTTTGCGCAATTTTAATTTACCATAACTACTGCGATAATTTATACAACCCATATTCAGATAAGGTTGGATTAAGACGTGATGAAAGTATTCTTAGTCTTACCTGCTTTGCTATTACTACCTTAAACCTGATCAATCTTTTGTAACCGACAGTAGATCCCTCTGCAATTTGTTTCCATTCGTTTCCAACCTGTCAACAACCACTATTTCATTACATATTTGGAAGCAAACCAATACGGTTACGCTTCAAATCTTCTTCATCACTTATTTTTTAACCAGATCTTATTCAAGGATTAATTCAATTACCGGTATTTCCATGTTTGGTTTTTGCTCAGGCAGTTGGAGCACAATATCATTATGACTATCGCTCTTTTTTATTTTTATTTCGGAAGCATCATGCAAAAACTGTGCGTACTTCATTTTGTTTTTATAACCCACCAGCATTAAACTATTTGTTGCCGGATATTCCATCAGGTGTATGTACAATCTTTTTGTTTTTGGATTGTACGTGAGTAATGTATTTTCTGGAACATTAAAGCTTTCCGGCGCATCCTTACAACCATAAACAGAGCGGCTGTTATACTTCATCCAAATACTTAAACTGTCCAGGGCCAGCTGTGCCCGATAGTCGAAATCACCTCTTGCAGTTGGACCAACGTTCAAAATTAAGTTTCCATTTTTACTTGCTGATGTAATCAGCAGTGTCAATAACTGGTGATTGGTTTTCCATGAATGTTCGTCCCGGTAGTAACCCCATGATCCGGAAAATGTTTGGCAAGTTTCAAATGGCATTGCATCAGTAGTTTTTTTTAACTGTGAAGGTGTTACCTGCTCCGGTGATCTGAAATCAGCTCCATCGGTATATTCATTCAAATCGAGCCTGTCATCCACAATAATACCTGGTTGCAATTTGCGGATCATCTTTAATAACTCAACTGAACCCCAATCGTTTTTTCCTTTTCCGTATTTACCCGGATAAGAAAAATCAAGCCACATGATATCTATTTTGCCGTAGTTGGTAAGTAATTCACGCACCTGGTTGTGTAAATAAGTTTTGTATTTGTTCCAGTCCTTCCCTTTGTTTAAACGGACATAACCTGTATCGGAATTTTCTTTCAGTCTTTGCGGATGAGTACCATCAATAGTAAAATCAGGATGATGCCAGTCGATGAGTGAATAATAAAATCCAACCTTAATACCTTCTGCTCTGAACGCAGCTAGCCACTCTTTTATAAGGTCCTTTTTTATTGGTGTGTTAGTTGATTTGTAATCAGTATATTTTGAATCGAATAAACAAAAACCCTCATGGTGTTTGCTGGTAAGTACGGCATATTTCATTCCTGCAGCTTTTGCCATCTTCGCCCACTCTTTCGGATTGTACAAGTCGGGATTGAAATTGTCAAAATATTCCTGGTACTGTTCGTTGGTCAGTCTTTCATGCTGTTTTACCCATTCATGTCTTGCAGGCAAGGCATATAAACCCCAATGTATAAACATACCAAAACGGCTGTTTGTCCACCATTCCATTCGCTTTATTTTTTGTTCGGGTGTTTCATTAAAAAGTTTTTTTGTTTGCGCCTGTAGCACCATTGTCTGCAACAGCAATACAGCTATTATCAATTTCAATTTTTTCATATTACTTTTTTAATAGTTGATATAATAAGTTAGATGTAGGTAATATTTTTTTTTCTGGGGCAGAGTTCGTTGAGTTCATAAATAACTGCAGTTCCACATTAAGCTGAAGTTGGTGGCAATTTATATTTGAGCTTGATTTTTAAAAGAACCCCGCCGTGGCGGGGTCTCTGCTGTTCTGCTTGCTCAAAACTAACTGCTGCATGAGAAAAAATTAAGGATTATACCAAAATGAAATTTCACTCATATGAGATTCTGAATTATGATTATCTATCGTATGTAATATCCGTATACGGATATATCTGAATTTTTGTCCGGAAGGATTATTAAGGCTCCATTTCAGTCCCTCAAT
This sequence comes from uncultured Bacteroidota bacterium, assembly GCA_946479055.1. The sequence goes on from CAMLEX010000098.1 coordinate 4,284, forward strand.
CCCATTATCGGTTCGGGTAATATTCGCCAGCAATGTCCATCCTTTGGCATTAGATTCATCCATCCATCCGGCATCATTGGAAGGCAATGTAGTGGCAGCTCCCGTAATATCGGCAATGCCCCACACTTCGAATTTATCTGGGTTGTGGCATCCACAGTCTTGTCTTCCCCATTCAGCAAATTGAGTAAGATTATACAATTCTCCCAGGTCAATGGTAAAATGCTGTGGCATAGGGTCCCACCAACCAGAATGGAATATATTAGGATAACCACCCGGGGAACCATCCCATATTTTTGACAAGTTGGTTCCATAAGCATCTCCAGTAATATCATTGGGCAGGTTAATCTTTGCCCAGCCTGCTTTGTTCACTGGTACATTTTTTACCATTACCGAATCTTCTGCATTGGTAATAAATGTATCAATAGCTATTGATACCGGTTTATAGGATGATCGTAAATAGATATAGGAGCCCAATTTATAGTTGGGAAGATTAGTCGAAAAAGAATCAGCACTTACGGTTGTGGTACGTATTGTATTGGTATTATCGGTGTACCGCACAACTGTTTCAATATTTATTGTGTCAGCTGCTATAAAATTTACAGTAACAGACCCATCACTATTAAGCAAAGTAGCGTTGGATATATCAAGCCCCCGGTTATACAAACTATTCTTATATAGGGAGCCATAAGCCTTGACCGGTGGTAGTATTGTTGAAACCGATTGATTCCCTGCATCATCTAACGAATAGATAATAAAATTATAACTTGATTCCGCCAATTGATCAATGTATAGTTTTAAAGTATCCCCGGTATTAAGTGATTTCGCATCAACTTCTTTGGAACCAGCTCCGTTATTCCAGGTGATTCTATATTTTTTTACCCGGTTATCAATTCCATGTATCCAGGCAAGCAATACCCTGCCGTTGCCAGGAAATGATTGAGCTCCTACTACTGCACCGGGATATATTTTTTCACCCGCATCTGTATATTTTTTATAGTCATCAGGTTTTTGGCAGCACACTAACAGTATGGAGCCCAGGAGCAGACTTATGATAGTATAATGATTTTTTTTAAACATAATTCTTACTATTTAATGTTATTGAGGATTTCCCCAAAAAGTAATTTCGCAGGCGTGAAAGAAGTCAGTATTACTCCAGTTTTGATGTATCTCCATCCTGATATACCTGACAGCAGGGGCAGATAAAGGAAAAACAAATTCTTCTCCCATACCATCAACACCCATTGCCTGTAGTTTGTCTTCTTCTGTAATTTCTCCGGCAGGTTTGCCCGATGGTTTTATGGATTCACAATCCCTCAGTTTCATCCATCCATTCCAGCTTCCCGTAGCATCCGGCGTTGAGGCGGTGCCCCACATGGTCCACTTCCTCGGATTACCGTGAGCAAATAACCACCCCCCGGGCCTTTGCATTATTTTAAACCGGCTCAATTTTACTACCATACCCATATCAAAAGTAAAGCGGTGTGGTTGCGGGGTAGATCCCTGCAATGTATGAAACCCCGGTTCGCCAAATTTACCATCCCACATATAATTCATTTCCCAACCCCATGCAGAGGGTTGATCATCGGGAAGCCTGTATTGCCTGAACTTTGTTTTATCTAATATTTTTTCTGCCATAGGCGTCACTGTTACAAACAACGTATCGGAATAGTTATTCCAGCGGTCTTTAATATAGGCGCCAAATATTCTTTCCGTGGTATCATAGCCCCTAACCGAAAAAGAACCGTCTTTAATTTGCGTATAAAAAGTTTCAACCGGCACGAATTCATTATTGTGGTCTTTAGTTAAAATGACTAAGGCAATTTTGGCCTCATCCGGATTGTTGAACGTAACATTCACCCCGCCAAAATCTTCAGCTATCTGTAAGGAAGAAGCAATAATCCTGTACGGTGGGGTTGTAGGATTTACTTTTACGGTTACCGGTTCCGACCTGTTTTCACTCCTGTCAACCGCATATAAAGTGACGCTGTATTCACCAGCTTTATTAAAGCCATCAACCTGGATGGTATCACTATATCGTGAAGTTTTTGCCTGTCTTGTTGTAGTGCTATTAATAGAATATTCAGCCAGCACATACTGAAGGTCGGCATCCTTTGGCAGGGTATAGGTAATAGAAGCGGCGCCGGGGAGGTTAGTTACTTGTACATTCGTAACCACATCGGGCTTGATACCGTCTTTTTCAATAGGTCCCTGTGTGTTCATGTCTGGTTTATTACAGCCGGCAATAACCGATGATGTAAGTATAAGAACCAGCAGATAATTAAATATTATTCGCATAAAAAAAATTTATCAGTAAAAATTACCATCCCGGGTTTTGCACCAGGTTTGGGTTAACAGTAATTGAATTTTCAGCTAAAGGCCACAAATAGTTTTTGGTGGTAAACAAAGGCGTAAAAATTTGTTTTACCCGGTAATAATTCTCGGCATTCTTTTGTTCAATATCCCATCCTTTTATAGGCATATTCAAATAGAGGTCTGCTTTTTTCCAACGCAGGATATCCCAGTAGCGTTTGCCTTCAAACACCAGTTCTATCATTTGTTCCCTTTGAATAATGTCTCGCAAACCTTCTTTGGTAGTGGGTTTACCCGGGGTTTTTGAAAACCCCGCCCAGCTTTGTACCACTCCGTTTAAGCCAGCTCTGTTACGCACCATATCAATCCATTGAAATGTTTCCCCGCCGGGCCCGTTGACTTCATTCAATGCTTCGGAATATAGAAGATATAATTCCGCGAGCCTTATCACCGGCCAGGGATAGTCACGGACATTATATCCTTCGGAGTTACCGCCAAAGTCGTTTTTATAATTCACCAATTTTTTGGGCCAATAGCCGGTAACTGAATACAAACCACCACCTAACCTGGCACCCAATTGTCCGCCTTTGGCTTGCAGGTACCAGGTTTTTGAATCATTATACAATCCGTGGCCATACCAGATACATCCGTCAAAACCCAGGTCCGCATAATAGCGGGGCTCCCGGTCAAAATTTAATTGTACCGTTTCATAATCTTTTTTAATATAATGCCTGTACTCATCGGTGCCGAATCTTAATTTGGTAAAGCGGTTTGCATAATCATAACTATTATCTTCTTCAATGGGTACACCATTGCTGCTATAAAACATTTCAGCAATATGGAGGGGTGGTGCATACATGGACCGGATAGATTCATTGGTAGAAGGCGGTGTTCGAACACTCGAGGGATCACCGGAAGTAAGTCTGGCCTGGCTCAACGCTTGTGCCCACCACTGTGCAGTAGTATTTGACCCCCAGATAATTTCAGGGTTCCACTTTTCTGTAATAGCGCCACGTACATTCATGGTCACTTTAGTGGAGTCGGTCATTATTTCACCTGATGGGGTATCAAAATAAAATAGTTCTGCCCCTGTTGCATGGGCCGCTTCAATAGCAGCTTTGCAGGCTTCGGCCGCTTTTTGCCATTTTTCAGCGGAATAGGTAGGATTAAATAACTGGACACCAGCCTTGTCTTTAAAATTTGCGTAATCAGGGTTGCCATTAAACAGGGGGCTTGCTGCTGTAACCAATACCCGGGCTTTTATACTCAGCGCAATAGGTTTGGTAAGGCGGCCCAGTTCTGATGACTCATTAAAAATTTTGTCAGGCAATCCAGGCAGGGCTTCATCTATTAATTGATCAATATAGCTTACCACGGTATCAATTGGTTCCCTTGAAGCCCTTACCTCTTCTATTGATGCGGATACCGGAAGGTTTTTGCGGATAACAGGGATAGGTCCATACATGCGCATCAGGAAAAAATGATAATAGGCTTTTAATACTTTAACTTCGGCCACCCATTTCTTTTTTTCAAAATCAATCAGATCAGGAACCTTATCTACATTTTCCAAAAAAATATTACACTCCCTTAGTGCCTGGAAATAAGGTTTGCCACCATTATTGCCGTCCCAATAGTTTGCAAACGGATTTACCACATTTTGTTCGCCCCTGGCAATCCTGTAAAGACCCGGATCAAAATAGAGGCCCGGAGGATAAATAGTCGCCAGCTCGTCCCCGGTCATAAATCCTGGATCTGAGCCTTCACGTCCGAATAAGGGCAAATTATTATAACAGGTAAATAAATATTTTTCGGCTTCAGTACGCATCCGGAAGGCATAGTCAATGGTGCCAATATTATCCGGGGCCACATCAAGGTATTTTTTGCATCCGGTAGCCGTAACGAGTATCACGAAACCGGTGGTTAATATTCTTAGATACTTTTTCATGTGTTAATTTTTATCGTTCGCTGGTCACATGGAATTCAACATAAAAATTTTCATCGCTCCTGATATAAATTGCTCGAAAATTTTTATGCCTCATTTCATTAATGCAGTATTAAATGCTTTTAAAAATTAAGGTTTATGCCGAGATTCACCACTTTCTGAACCGGGTAACCCAGCCCGTTGCCACCCATTTCAGGGTCCCAAAGCTTAAACTTGCTAAACGTAAACAGGTTAGTACCGCTGAGGTAAACCCGGAAATTGGTAATTTTATACCTTTCCAATAATTTTTTAGGCAATGTATATCCGGCTTCTAAAGTTTTTACCCTCAAAAAACTGCCATCACGCATAAACCAGGTGCTGGTTTGATTATTGTTATTAATCGGTGTTACTGAAAGCCTAGGCCAGATCGCATAAATGTTCCTGTTCTCTTCTGACCAGTGGTTATCGGCATACGCCTTGAGCAGGGCATTTTCCCCAACTCTTCCGCCATTAATATTACCACCGTCATAATTAACGAATGGTGCGGTAGCCCAGGGATCAATCCAAAAAGATTCCCTGGCCAATCCCTGCATGAAAAAGGAAAAATCAAAATTTTTGTACCCTGCCGAAATACCACCACCGTATGTAATTTCAGGCGTAGTAGGGTTGCCAATAGGCACCCTGTCTAAACTGGTTATTTGCCCATCCTCATTTACATCACTATACTTGATATCGCCCCCCTGGTATAACCCAAAATTCTGTCGGGGAGAATTTTGAACGTCTTTTTCGTCAATGAACAAACGTTCCGCTATATAGCCCCATGTCTGGCCTATAGACTGCCCTACATGCGATAAATATTTTTCAGCATACTCAGGCTCTTCGTATTTAGAAAATTCACCCCTTGCATAGGTGAAGCTAGCTCTTGCGGTAACCCATAAATTTTTGCCGAAGTTTTGTGTATAATCCAATGAAAGATCAACACCACGTGATTTGGCTTCGCCTACATTTGCCTGGGTTTCTACAGACAACCCCATCGTAGTGGGAATAGATGCTCTGCGCATTAAGATGTTCTTCCGTTGCTGCTGATATACTTCCGCTACGATGTTAAATTTCCTCAGTAAGCTCAGCTCTATAGCCAGGTTGGTCTGGTACGATTTTTCCCAGGTTATATTGAGGTTGGGGTAGCGGGAAATGGAGACACCGGGCCTGTTGTACCCGTTATCATATCCAAAAGAAGCGCCGCGATCACTATTAACCAGGTTAACACTTGATAAATAAAAGAAACGGTCCTCGGCCCGACCAATCGCGTCATTACCCACAAGGCCATACGAACCTCTTAGTTTTAACTTGTTGATAAAATTACTATTCCAGAACTTTTCATTGGAGACCACCCATCCCAGGCCGATCGTAGGAAAGAAACCGAATTGCTTGTCTTTATAAAATCTCTCTGAACCGTTATAGCCAAAATTAAATTCACCAAAATACCGGTTGTCGTAAGAATAAGAAGCCCTTCCTGATAAACCTATGTTTCTGTGTGGCAAAGAAGATTGCAGATCCAGGCTTGTTGTAGTAGCAAGGCTTTGCTGCATGGTATAAACCAATGTGCCCCCTATATTATGTCTGTCCTTAAATATACGGCTATAGTTCAGGGTAGCCTGGCCATATAGATTTGTACTCAGGTTTCTGGCCCTGTTGTTTGGTAACTCCCTGATATCTTCATGGGCTTCGGGGCCTTCGTTCTCGTTAAGCCATGACAAATTATACCTGTCAGCAGCGTTATCGTATATCCCTACATTATAATAGTAAGGGCCATAAGCTCTGGATACCTCAAAATAGGAATACCTGTTGGTGCTGAAGAGTCCCCGTAGGGTAAGCCCTTTGGTAATGGCCGAAAGGTTCTGGTTTAATTCAAATTGTGCCAGCATCCTGGATTGGGAATATTCTTTGTAACCTCTCAGCATATCCGCATAAGGATTCATATAAAAAAGATCTCCAGACCTGTAGTTACCAAATAAAATATGTTGTGCAGCAATATTGGCAGAATCGGCAGGATAAAACGGAGCAAACAGCGTAGGGCTTGATCTTAACGCTTTATTGTACAGGCCTGTTCCACCGTCAATAGGTCCCTTATAATCATCAAAAGTTCCATACATTCTTATTACCAGCTCGGTTTTGGATGTCACCTGAATATTTACATTGGAACGCAACTGGTAACTATTGAGCTTTACGTTGCTGTTGAAATTATTTCTTTTGTCAACGTTTAAAATACCATGATCAATATTATACGTTCCTGCCACATAATATTGTGCCACCTTACCGCCCCCAGTTAAACTCATATTAGCCCTTTGGTTGGATGTACGTTCTTTAAACATCAGCTTAAACCA
>CAMLEX010000099.1 GCA_946479055.1 uncultured Bacteroidota bacterium
TCGGAAGAAGAATTGCCTGAAACGATGAAAACGTATGTTGCTTTTATTAATGAATATCTAGGGGTAAATATCCGTTATATATCAAACGGACCAGGACGTAACCAGATCATTTCCATTGATTAGAAAGAGCTAATAAATTTTTATTTAAAAAAATTTGGTCAATTAAAAACTTCGCTGAAATTTTACACTCACAACCCTACCTTACTATGGCATCAAAATCTGATAAGGAAAAAAAAGTTACAGGAAAAACTTATACTGATTCAAACAAAGCATCAGCAAAAAAAGAATCTCCTAAACCTACAAAAAAGGAAGAGGACGATGATGATGAATTGGATGAAGATTTAGAAGAGGCCTCTCCTAAACAAAAAGCAGGCAAATCAGTTGTTTCTTCAAAAAAGAAAAAAGAGGATGACGATGACGACGATGATGATGTAGCTGAAGATAAAGAAGATGATTGGGATAAAGTGGAAGAGGAAGACGATTGGGATCCTGATTTTGCTGAATTTGATGTGCCTAAATCAAAAGGCAAAAAAGCAACCACACCTGCTAAAAAAGGTGTAGCAGATGAGGATGATGATTTCAAAGTTGACGATGAATTTAAGGATATGTTCAATGATGGCGATGATTTTACCGAGGAGGAGGATGATTATTAATTGCATTTCCTTTCATTTGATCAACCAATATTATTCTGAGTAATTCTATATTTCCGGTAACTGACTTCCGGCTGACGAAGGAAAAAGTGTTGAACTGGGTACAACAGTTCAACACTTTTTGTTTTTTAGATAATCATCAGTATCATATTCAGCCACACACGCAGGAATGCCTGGTGGCCGCAGGAAAAAAAAATGAAGTAAGCTTCGTATCGGGCGGTTCCTTCACCCAACTGCAGGATTTTATTTATTCAAAAAAAGATAGCTGGCTTTTTGGTCATCTTAATTATGATCTTAAAAACCAGCTGGAGCAGCTTTCTTCTTCTCATCACGACGGCATTCAATTTCCCGAACTATTCTTTTTTGAACCGTTAATTCTTATCAGGCTGAATGAGGCGCAAATGATCATTGAAGCGGATGACCCACAAAAAATATTCAATGAAATAAATAATGCGGTTTCAATTTCATCAAGTGAAGTAAAAGAAGCAAATACAGTAATTGTTAAAAACAGGATACAGAAAGAAGAATATATTTCCATCATCAGGCGGTTACAACAGCATATACTTCGCGGCGATTGTTACGAGATCAATTTTTGCCAGGAATTTTTTGCAGAGCAGGTTGATGTTGATCCGTTGAGTATTTATAAAGATCTAAGCAATATTTCTCCTAACCCCTTTTCTGCCTTGTACAGGATAGAAAATAAATGGCTCATCTGTGCAAGTCCTGAAAGGTTTTTGAAAAAAGAAGGATTGAAAATTTTAGCCCAGCCTATTAAAGGAACATCCAAAAGAATACATGGAGATGATAAGATGGATGAGCAAAACAAAGAAGAACTTTTTCATAGCAGTAAGGACCGTTCGGAGAATGTGATGGTTGTAGATCTTATGCGTAATGATCTCTCCAAAATTTGTGAAGAAGGAACGGTAAAAGTTGACGAGCTATATGGAATTTATTCTTTTCCGCAGGTGCATCAAATGACTTCTACTATCAGCGGTGAGTTAAAAAAGAATATTTCCTTTTCTGAAATTATTCAGGCTACTTTTCCGATGGGATCCATGACAGGTGCACCGAAGAAAAAGGTTATGGAATTGATTGAACAATACGAAAAAACGAAAAGGGGAATTTTTTCAGGTGCAGTTGGGTATATTTCGCCCGCTGGTGACTTTGATTTTAATGTAGTAATACGAAGTATTATGTACAATAGTATATCAGGTTATCTTTCTTTTCAGACAGGGTCTGCTGTTACTTTTTATAGTGATCCAGAAAAGGAATGGGATGAATGTATATTGAAAGCGGAAGCAATGAAAAAAGTTTTTCTTCAAGAATAATTTTTCAAACAGGAGCCAGGCCGGTAAAGCATTCCCTGGAAGCCACCCGAATTATATTTTTTAGTTTTTATTCATATCAGAATATACGAAGGATAATATCTTTTTGATGTATCGTAGATGCACTTCAATCCGATGATTACCAGGAAAATATGACATGACAGTTTATTCCTAAAATGCTATTGGTATGATGTTTGGACAACAGGGTTATAATTTAAAAAAAATTGTATGAAACAAATCAAAAACTTGCTTATCGGTGCTCTCGCTATAACAATTCTTACGACTAGTTGTAAAAACATGAATAAGACTCAAAAAGGAGCTGTTATTGGTACAGCGGGCGGTGGTGCTGTAGGCGCTGTTATAGGTAAGGCTGCAGGAAATACTGCATTAGGTGCAATCATTGGTGCTACTGTAGGTGGCGTTACCGGAGCTGTAATAGGAAGGAAAATGGACAAACAAGCTGAAGAAATAAAAAATGAAGTGCCCGGTGCTAAAGTAGAAAGAGTAGGAGAGGGAATAGTAGTTGAATTCAGCAGTGCGGTGTTATTTGGTTTTGATCAATCCAATATATCTTCAACCGCTCAAAATACCTTGAATGATCTTGTTAAGATTTTAAATAAATATCCGGATACTGACCTGGAAATACAAGGACATACTGATAACACAGGAACAGATAAATACAATCAGAGTTTATCAGAAAGAAGATCCTCTACTGTTTCAAATTATCTTACCAGCCATGGCATTGTTTTGGAAAGAGTAAAAACCGTTGGTTTTGGTGAATCCGCTCCAAAATACAGCAATGATACAGAGTCAGGAAGAGCTCAGAATCGTCGTGTAGAGTTTCTCATTACAGCCAATGAAAAGATGAAAGCAGATGCAAAAAAAGAAGCAGGTAATTAATATCAGAAAGGCAATAAAATCTTTAATCTAAAACAACAGTAATGAAAACAAAAACTTTGTGCATCGCAGTAGCAGCTACTTTATTTTCTACTGCAATTTTTGCTCAGTCAAAAACTACATTCGGAATCAGGGCCGGAGTAAATTTTCAAAACCTTAATGGAAAAGACGAAAACGATGACAATTTGGACAATAAATTAAAAACAGGATTTAATGCCGGTGTTAATGCAGAAATCCCTGTAGGAATAGATTTTTATCTTCAACCTGGTGTATTATTTAGTACAAAAGGAGCGAAATTGAGCGATTCAGACACCAAGATAAATCTGTCTTACGTTGAGGTGCCCGTCAACTTTATATACAAACCTGAATTAGGTACAGGAAGAATGGTACTAGGATTTGGACCTTACGCAGCTTATGCTGTAGGTGGTAAAATTAAAGATCCTGATGCTGATATTGAATTTGGTGATCAGCCAGGGGAATTGAAACGTTTTGATGCAGGGGCTAATCTCCTGGCCGGATACGAATTTAGCAACAAGTTGTCTTTTCAGTTGAATGCAGGCCTGGGTCTTGTAAATATAGACAACAGGCCTTCTGGTGATAGTAAGTCATCTTTAAAAAATACTGGCTTTGGTGTTTCACTAGGATATAGATTCCAATAAATAAAAGCCTGACAAAAAATTGTTTTTTCTATAAAAATGGCTGTTCATATCGAACAGCCATTTTTATTAGTGCTAGTAATCAGGTAATCGTTTTATTTCTTGGAAAACGAATAGTTAATAGCAATGTTATTTCCTTCAAACATTACATTGGAACGCAAAGACAGGTTGGCATCAGTTGCAGAAACAATATTGAATTTGTAGCCATCAGTAATGTCCTTAGCCTTTACACCACCCGGAAGTCTTTTATATTGTAATATTGTCTGACCATTTTCCAGGCGGTATGACCATACAATATTTCTTTCGCCGGGAGGGCAATCAGTAGCTTCGTTTTGAGCTATAGTATAAGATCCATTGCCATTGTTGGGAAAAACCCAGGTACTACCCTTCAGACAATTTTCGGCTCCTTCACCTAATAATGTCAGCTTTATTTTTTGTCCCTGGGGAAGACCATCATAGCTGATATTATCAAGAACCCAGGTGCCTTTTACATCATCCCTGCTTGCAGTAGCAACAGCAGATTTTTTTGAAGAAGAACAGGACGCCAGTATAATCGCTCCTGCCACAATAGAAAAAATTCCTTTTAATGTGTTTTGTAACATAAGACTTGTTTTAATGAAAAAATATTCCGGCATTAATATAGGAAATATTGTGCCTGTTTTAAACAGTAAATAAAAAACCGGTCTAATATCAATTAAACCGGTTGTATTTTCTAAAATTAATATTAATCAAAGTGTGGTTGAAACAGCTGCATCAGGATTCAGTAAAATTTGTATTGATTCTTTGAGGATATCAATTTTCTTTGTTTTAAATGAATCCATCTTGTCTGCCGGTAAACGTAATTCATATTTTCCGGAAGAAGCGATCAGGTTATCAAAGCCGGGATTCAGCTTGCGAAACTCTGTTATATCCATCGCAATATGTTTTACAATAACGGATGCATTATACCGTCCATTTATTATTTGTGTTATTGACTTGCCTGTGTCATCTTTTACAGACATACTTGCATTTTCAGCCAGTAAAAAATTGGAAGCTTCTTTTTTTGTAAGTGTTGTTATGCCGCCTTCACCTTCCATGATGTAGTGTGTAGCAATAAATTTTTTTACATGCTTTCTTGATTCGGCAGGAAGGTATTTTTGCAAAGTCCAGAAATCGCGGCTACCACTTCTTTGAATAGCCGAATTTACTTTGCCCGGTCCGCCATTATAAGCCGCAATGACCAATAGCCAATCGCCATATAATGAGTAAAGCCTGGTCAAATAACGGGAAGCCGCATGAGTACTTTTATAAATATCTCTTCTTTCATCAATTTTGCGATTGACTTTTAATCCCATCAGGCGACCAGTAGCAGGCATGAATTGCCAAGGGCCAACAGCTCCCGCCCAGGATGTTGCACTGGTTTTGAGCTGTGATTCAATGACGGCAAGGTATTTTAACTCTTTAGGCAAACCGTGTTTAACAAGAACAACGTCCATCATGTCAAAATAAGGTCTGGCTTTGTCCTTCAGCGCTTCCAGCATTTTACTATGACTAACTATATAATCTTGTACAAAATTGATAGCCAGTGGGTTGAGTTGGGCAATACTGACGCCATTAGAAAGGGTGGTAGTTGCGAAAAGATCTTTGAAATCGTTTTTCGGATCATTGGTAGAAATCACAGCCTGATTGATGGAGTCCTTATCTTGAATATCGGTGGTATCAGTAACGGATCTGGTAATGATTCCGGCCTCGCCCTCGGTAAATCCAAAAGAAGAGATGGCTATAACACATAAAATTCCAAGTTTTTTTAACATCACAGCGACTTTTTAAATATACATTTATCCTCCTTATTGCAGGATAATCAATCATTTAGTACGGTTCGGCAGGAGTTTGTTACTCGTAAATTATTGCATTAATTGGTTCGAAATGCGGAGCAAATCTAACTCATTAAACCGGTTTGACATTGCTTGCACGCCAAAAGGCATGCCATTACTGTGAGTGAAGAGTGGAAGGGAAATTGCGGGAATACCCACCAGATTGGCCATAACTGTATAAATATCAGCTAGATACATGGAAATTGGGTCATCCATTTTTTCGCCTATTTTAAAGGCCACGGAAGGGGCTGTAGGCAGGAAAATGAAGTCGAAGTCGTTGAAAATCAATTGTGTTTTATCAAATAACAATTTTCTAACTTTTTGAGCCCGGGTGAAGTAGGCATCGTAGTAGCCAGCGCTAAGCACAAAAGTGCCTAACATAATCCGTCGTTTTACTTCTTTACCAAAACCAGCGGACCGTGACTCTTTGTATAGTTCAGTAAGGTCAATATTGTTTTCGCTGGCCCTGTAGCCGTATTTTACTCCGTCATAGCGGGAAAGATTAGAAGAAGCTTCGGCAGTGGTCAGGACATAATAAGCAGGAACAATATGATCCAAAAGATCAAAACTGACCGGTTCTACTTTGTGTCCATCCTTTTTTAATTGCACAAGAAGTTTTTTTATGGAAGCTGAGATTTCCGGATCTAGGCTGGGATGGTCCAGGGCCTCATTAAAATAGGCAATACGATATTTCTTATCATCTTTAAGAAGTGAAGAATATTCTTCTACGGGTTTGTGTGAAACCGTGCTGTCGTATTCATCTTCGCCAGCCATTATTTCCAATGCCCGTGCTACATCCGGAATATTCTTTCCAAAAATCCCGATCTGGTCAAAAGATGAGGCATAAGCGATAAGACCATAACGTGAAATGCGGCCATAACCGGGTTTTAAACCAACAACTCCGCAAAAATCTGCAGGCTGACGAACGGAGCCACCTGTATCACTGCCCAGGGAGATCATACAAAGGCCTGCCTGAACAGCAACCGCTGACCCACCGGATGAACCACCAGGTATCCTTGTTTCATCAAGAGCATTCAATACTTTTCCGTAAGCAGAATTTTCATTGGTAGATCCCATAGCAAATTCATCACAGTTTAAATTACCTATGATGATAGCTTCTTCTGCCAATAATTTTTCGATGGCTGTAGCGGAATAAATGGAAGTAAATCCCCGTCCGACCGGGTCATCCGGGCGGGCTTTGAGAATATTTGATGAAGCGGAAAGCGGATGATCCTTATAGGCGATGACATCTTTGATACCAATAATAACTCCATGGAGTTTGGCTATTGGTTTACCCGCAGTTCTTTGCGCATCTAACTGTTTAGCTTTTTCCAAAGCTTCATCAGCATACACCCGAATAAATGCATTCAGGTGTTGAGTAGCCTGAATTTGCTGAAGATAATATTCAACAGCCTGCAAACAGGAAGTCCTTCCTTCCTTTAATGAGGAATGGTAATGTTCAATTGAAACAAACTCAAACAAAAGGGGTTACTCTTTTTCAGTGAAATAAATAATAGATAGAAGCAAGTATGAATAATACTTACGAAGTTTTTATATCGTTGGCGCTTTCTTCTATTTCTTTCTTCACATTCGTTTTTGCATCATTGAATTCACGAACACCTTTACCGAGACCTCTCATCAGCTCAGGAATTTTACGGCCACCAAACATAAGCAATACGATGATCAGGATAATAATGATCTCGTTGGTACCTAGCACTCCTAATAAATTGGCATGTATCATAGTAATAAATTAGACGTCAAAGATAGGAAATTACTATCTGCAAAAATTAGTGGCAGATAATAACTATGGGATGTATCCAAAATAAAAAGTCCCCAGGATTACGGGGACTTTAAATATATTATTTCAATAATTTATTTTGCAACTTCTGCAGTAGCTACCGACTGGCGTTTTTCACGGATCCTTGCACTCTTACCACTACGTTTACGTTGATAGAACAGCTTGGCACGGCGAACGTTACCGGTTTTGTTCAATATGATGGAATCAACGTTTGGAGAAGCAAACGGAAAAATCCTTTCAACACCTACGCCATCAGAAATTTTACGTACCGTGAAGGTGGCTGTAAAACCGCTACCTTGTTTTTTGATCACATCGCCTTTAAAAGACTGGATACGTTCTTTATTACCCTCAATGATCTTGTAGTTTACGGTAATATTATCACCTGCTTTAAAAGCCGGGAATTCTTTCTTATTGCTCAACTGCTCATGTACAAATGCTATGGCGTTCATGACTCTTATTTTTAAGGAGGGCAAAGGTAACGGTCAACAGGAGATTAACCAAATTTGAGCTAATCTTATTTTCAAGGCACAAGGTACAAGAAAAAAACAAGGTACAAGATCAGGAGCTCTTCCATTCTTGTACCTTGAATCTTGTGTCTTGTGCCTTAGTCTTTTATCTTGCTATGTTCACTGCTCTCTTCTCACGGATTACTGTCACTTTTATTTGACCAGGGAAGGTCATTTCAGTTTGGATTTTCTGCGCTATTTCAAAAGAAAGCTTATCAGAATCACCATCTGTTACTTTTTCGGCTTCTACAATTACTCTCAATTCACGTCCGGCCTGGATGGCATAAGCTTTTTCTACGCCAGGGTATGTCATAGCCAGGTTCTCAAGATCTTTGATACGTTGCAGGTATTGCTGCATGATCTCGCGTCTTGCTCCCGGTCTTGCTCCGCTTATCGCATCGCAGGCCTGAACAATGGGAGAGATTACATATTGCATTTCCATCTCGTCGTGGTGAGCTCCAATTGCATTTACTACAGCCGGATTTTCACCATATTTCTCAGCTAGTTTAGCTCCCAGCAATGCGTGGCTCAGTTCACTTTCTTCGTCCGGAACTTTTCCAATATCATGCAAAAGGCCGGCACGTTTAGCCAGCTTTGGATTCAGACCCAACTCGGCAGCCATTGTAGCGCAAAGATTAGCCGTTTCACGGCTATGCATCAACAGATTTTGGCCATAGGAAGAACGGAAACGCATACGTCCCACCATTCTTACCAATTCTTTATGCAGACCATGTATACCCAATTCAATAACAGTTCTTTCTCCAATCTCCATCACCTGATCCTCTATCTGTTTGCGGGTTTTTTCTACTACTTCTTCAATACGGGCAGGATGGATACGGCCATCGGTCACCAGTCTTTGTAAGCTCAGGCGGGCAATTTCCCGGCGAAGCGGATCGAAGCTGGAAAGAAGGATGGCTTCCGGGGTATCATCAACGATCAGATCAACACCGGTTGCAGCTTCCAGTGCACGGATGTTACGACCTTCGCGGCCAATGATCTGTCCTTTTATTTCATCACTTTCAAGGTTGAAAACAGTAATAGAGTTTTCTATAGCCTGTTCAGCAGCTGTACGTTGTATGGTCTGAATGATGATCTTACGGGCTTCTTTATTAGCTTTTTGTTTGGCATCATCAATGATCTCCTGTTGCATAGCAAGAGCCTGGGTATGAGCTTCACTTTTCAGGCTTTCTACCAACTGAGTTTTTGCCTCATCAGCAGAAAGGCCGGCAATTTTTTCCAGTCTACGGATATGTTCCTCCTGGTGTTTTTCCAGCTCACTTCTTTTGATATTGACAAGGTCTATTTGCCGGTTCAGGTTTTCTTTGATAGCCTCATTTTCCTTCACTTGTTTGTCGAGCGTACTTTCTTTCTGGACTATCGATTGTTCTTTCTGACGAATGCGGTTTTCGCTTTCATTGATTTTGCGATTGCGGTCATTTACTTCTTTATCATGTGCCGCTTTTAATTGGATAAACTTTTCTTTTACTTCCAGTTCTTTTTCTTTGCGAATGGTTTCAGCTCTTAATTCGGCTTCTTTCAGTACACTTTTTGATTGGAGTTCGGCTTCTTCTACTAGTTTTTTTGTGTTTTTGGCAAAAATAAATTTACCCGCTATAATGCCCACTACAAGGGCAGCTACACCAATAATTATTGATATGATGTTGGGATCCATGAATCTGTTGTTTAATATGTTCCAAAATGAAAATGGTTTAACTGCCAGTCATTGGCAAGCAAAGAGTTGCTTTAAACAGGCAATAGGCGAAGATACAAAAGGGAAACTAATGGATGAAATCAGGGGTGAGCAGGAGCTAATGATTTTCAAAATAATAAAGCCAGGTTGGATAAAGTTGAATACAAATTCATTCAAACTCCTCCTAACGAAGAAAATTTATCCATTGGCATTGATCCAGACCCCAAGGCTACTCCAAAGCTTTGAAGCAAGCTATGAATTCAGGCTTTGAAATCTTAAATGCCTGCGAAAGAGCAGGGGCCTAGTTGTATTCCGTGAGGAGGAATTGATAAGAAGGCTATAAAATAGAAATAGCTACTATCCGGAAACTGAATGACTATCCAACAGTTTTTCTATGGCTGAAAGCTTTTCTGTGAGAGTGTCCTGTTGAATGTCGGCAGAGCCTGCAACGCGTTGCTCTGTAGCCAGCCAGATCAGCACCATGGCTATATAATCCTGCATGTCTTTACCTGCAAATTGGGTCTTATATTCAATGATTTTATCATTGATGATCTTAACGGTACGGCGTACCACTTCTTCGTCTTTGGGGTCAAGTTTGATGCGATAGCTTCGGTCGGCAATGATGATGGTAGCTGCAATTAATTGATCCATAGCTTGCTATTTTAAAAAACTCTTATTAGTTTAGTTTCCTTTTTAAGCGGAAAACTGGCATCCTGTAAAATATTCAACATTTGTACCCTTTATGAAGGCGCTAAAAAATAAAAACTTAGCACAATGTTCGCCAAAATTAAGTCTTCAAATTTTATTGACGCACTCCAATTTGAATTGATCAGCTACAAAGACAGCTTCCTTAAAGGTATTTTAAAAGATGATAAAGGAAGTATCTGTGGCGTACTGGAACGAAAAATTCCAGGTGATCAGAAACAAGTCAACTGGACGGGGTTGAATGACCTGCCTTATGGTCAATACACACTTGAGTTATCACATGGTGAAGAAGAAATGAAAATGAGCCTTGTTAAAAGGGTTTAGCTACCTGCTGAGCATCGTAATGCAACGATCGATTTCTTTTATGTAGGTGTTGATGCGTTTTTCAAATTGTTTCTTATCCTCTTCGGTCATCTCACCGTTACTATATTTCAATATTTCTACCTGCTGTTTAAGAGTTTCCGAGTTCTCCCTGAATTGAGAAGTTTCTTTTTTTAAACCGTCCAGCTCATCTTTCAATGATTGATTTTCTTTTTGCAGAGCAATATGCTGTTTCAACAATTGCTGGACCTTGTCCTGTATACGCTTCAGATGTTGTTCTGATTCCGTCATGGCAATAATCTTGATAAGTCAATAATGAATACCTGGTTGCTGATTATGAAAATAACATAAGGTACTGAATTAACCATGTATATAACCGGCTCCGCCGCAGGCGAGGATTCAAATTAGCATAACATGTCCCGCCAAAGGCATGGATTATTTTCTT
>CAMLEX010000100.1 GCA_946479055.1 uncultured Bacteroidota bacterium
ATTAACTGTATAGCCTTATTACTTCTATCGCCTGATGTACAGCAAAAAATAACAGGCCTGTTCATGGCTTTTATTCTTTCGGAGTTAATGGGGATTCGGTCGACCGGGATATTGATGGAATCAGGGATCTTTCCCCGGTCAAATTCACTGGCCGATCTAACATCAATGATCACCGCACCCCGGTATAAGGCTTCTTTGATCTTCTGATTACCCAAACCAAGGAAAGAAAAAAACGACATCGGATATCTTTAGGCAGTCAATATTTTTGTTTTTCTTTCGCCGATCTGCTGACGCCACATAGCATAATACAAACCCTTTTCTTCCAGCAGACTTTCATGTGATCCTGTTTCTACAACGTCGCCTTTTTCCAACACAAAAATTCTGTCAGCGTGCATAATGGTAGACAAGCGGTGAGCAATCAGAATGGTGATTTGATTACCTTCTCTTGAAATATCACGTATTGTATCGGTGATTTCTTCTTCTGTTAAAGAATCAAGGGCAGAAGTTGCTTCGTCAAATAATAACAAGTTGGGGTTGCGAAGTAATGCCCTTGCAATAGATAGTCTTTGCTTTTCACCGCCCGACAATTTTAATCCCCCTTCACCTATGGTTGTATCTAATCCCTTTTCTGCTCTTTCCAACAGGTTCTGACAAGCAGCTTTGTTTAATGCATCATACACATCTTTTTCTGTTGCCCCGGGATAAACAAAGGTTAAATTCTCTTTGATGGTACCTGAAAAAAGTTGCGTATCCTGTGTTACAAAGCCGATCTGTTTTCGCAGGTCATCAAAACTGATCTCATTTTCATCAAGCATATTGTAAAGTATTTTTCCATGCTGCGGACGATATAAGCCCACTAGTAATTTCATCAAAGTGGTTTTCCCAGATCCGGAAGGACCAACAAATGCAATCGTTTCTCCTCTTCTAACTTTAAAACTGATATTATTGATAGCACTTTGCTGGGCTGATTGATGTTTAAAACCAACATGAGTGAATTCAAGTGTTTCAATTTTTCCAAGATGTTTGGGATGCAATGCCTGTGGCTCTGGTTTCTTCTGCATCAAATTCTGAAAATTATTGAGTGAAGCTTCTGCTTCACGGTAAGAGAGAATGATATTCCCTATCTCCTGTAAGGGGCCGAATACAAAAAAGGAGAAGATCTGCATCGTTACAATTTCACCAGGTTGTAATTGTCCTTTAAAAACCAGCCACATCAGCATGAATAATATAACCTGTCTTAATGTATTGACAAATGTTCCCTGGACAAAACTGATACTCCGGATACGTTTTACTTTGGTTAACTCGAGTCCAAGAATTTTAAATGTATTCTTATTTAACCTGCCTACTTCCTGTTGTGTAAGGCCAAGGCTTTTCACCAATTCTATATTACGGAGTGATTCAGTTGTAGCTCCCGCCAACGAAGTGGTTTGTGATACAATATTCTTTTGAATGATCTTTACTTTTTTGCTTAGCAAATTGGAAATGATAGTAAGAAGAAATATACCGCCAAAGTAAATAATAGGAAGGCTCCAATGCTTGGTTACAGCATATACAGCAACGAAAACAATACCGATAATCACGGGGAACAACACATTAATAAATGTTGAAATGAATTTTTCTGTGTCGATCCTTACTTTTTGTAGTATACCTAATGTCTCGCCACTGCGCTGATCTTCAAAATCATGATAGGGTAATTTCATGGCATGTTGCAAACCATCTGTAAAAATGGTTGCGCCGAACTTTTGCGTAATCAGGTTTAAAAAATAATCCTGGAATGCTTTGGCAATGCGACTGATCATGGCAACCGTAATGGAAGCAAGCAGTAGCCAAACAATCCCATATAATTTTTGTTCAACAGGTTTTCCTCCAAGATTTATGGTGACTGTTTGTTGGGTATAAAGAAATTCATTCCAGGAAAAATTTGTGGTGGTTTGGTGATAGCTGGCAAGATTTACCAGTTTTCCAAAAATGATCGGATCCACCAGAGAGAACCCGATATTTATAGCAGCTAATGTCAGCACAAGGGCTACCAGCCATTTGTATGGTTTCAGGTAATGGAATAATATCTTCATAAAATAGTATGCAAGTTGGTAAAAGAGTATCAACAATCAAACATCGTACAAGTTCGCAAAAAATGACAACTTAGCAGAGGTCAGAGGCCGGAAGCAGGAAGTCAGATGTCTGATAATTATACCTCCGACCTCGTATTTCGAACTTCTTACCTCGTAGCTACGTCATCCGGCCCATCCTTCCCTGTCAAGGCTCCTGTATTGTATAGCTTCAGCCAGGTGCTCAGGTTTAATGTTTTCACATGATGAAAGATCAGCAATTGTTCTGGCAACTTTTAAGATGCGGTCATAAGCTCTTGCAGAAAGATTTAATTTCTGCATGGCGGCTTTCAATAAATTGGAACCTACCTGGTCAATGACGCAAATTTCTTTTAACATTTTACTACTGATCTGTGCATTACAATAAATCCCGGGATTGTTTTTATATCGTTCCGCCTGTATATCTCTGGCAATGATAACCCGATCACGGATAGCGGCGGAATTTTCCTGGGGCTTGATACTTGATAATTCATTGAAAGCAACGGGTGTTACTTCTACATGCAGATCGATACGATCTAACAAAGGACCGGAAATTTTGTTCAGATATTTTTGTACGCCACCGGGAGGGCAGGTGCAGTCTCTTTCGGGATGATTATAAAATCCGCAAGGGCAGGGGTTCATAGAAGCTACCAGCATGAATGATGCGGGAAAATCAACAGCCACTTTTGCTCTTGATATCGTTACTCTTCTTTCTTCCATTGGTTGCCGCATTACTTCCAGCACTGTTCTTTTAAATTCAGGAAGTTCGTCCAGGAAAAGAACACCATTATGGGCTAAAGAAATTTCTCCGGGTTGTGGAATGCCGCCACCACCTACCAATGCTACATCAGAAATGGTATGATGTGGTGAACGAAACGGACGTTTGGATACCAGTGTTGAATTTTCCGGAAGTTTGCCAGCAACTGAATGGATCTTTGTTGTTTCCAGCGCCTCTTGTAAACTAAGCGGTGGAAGTATAGTGGGCAAACGCTTTGCCAGCATAGTTTTTCCTGCACCGGGTGGTCCGATTAAAATGGCATTGTGCCCACCGGCTGCTGCAATTTCTAATGCTCGTTTTATATTTTCCTGTCCTTTTACATCGGTGAAATCAATTTCAAAATCATATTGCGAATGAAAAAATTCTTCTCTTGTATTAATGACAACAGGTTCTAACCCTGTTTCTTCTTTTTCAAAAAAATCAATCACTTCTTTGATATGTGTCACACCATATACATGCAGGTTATTGACCATGCCTGCTTCCTTTGCATTTACTTTCGGAACGATCAATCCTTTAAACCCTTCCTTCCTTGCCTGTATCGCAATGGGCAATGCACCTTTGATGGCCCTTACTTCTCCATCCAGGCTCAGTTCTCCCATGATAACATAGTTTGCCAAAGCTTCTTTGTTGTCCATTTGTTCTGAAGCGCCTAAAATTCCCAATGCAATCGGAAGATCAAAAGGAGTTCCGCTTTTTTTAATATCGGCAGGTGCAAGGTTCACTACTACTTTCGTTCGCGGCATTTGATACCCATTCGTTTTGAAAGTGCTTTCTATTCTTTGCAGGCTTTCTTTTACAGCATTATCAGGCAACCCTACAATCATAGGATCTTTTCCTGAAGACGGAAGCCAGTTTACTTCAATAGTTATAGAAATAGCTTCCACACCGTATACAGCACTGCCAAAAGTTTTTACAAGCATGATTTGAAAATTGTCTGAACCGTAATTTGTTGGATTTTTGGGGGATTGCCAGGAATGTGTAATCTAAGATAATTTGTTTTCCTTAGAGCAAAAACAAATCATTATTAGCAGAAATAATTTTACTGAGTTTTTCTATAGTTAAAAGTCCAGGGCACTTTTATTTCCTGGAAGGTTAGGGGCGAAGCCTTATTTTTTTTCAATTGCAATTCCTGTAAATAATAAAGAAGTGTTTGGATCCAATACCAATTTTGCCGGTTTTTGTGTTACGGGTATAAGGAATGTTTCTTCCTCTTTTGAAATGTGGATGTTTTTTAGTGAATGATTACCTGAAGTATTTAATTGTATATCCAGGGGAAATACAAACGAGGTTTTCTGTAATTGTTTTACCGTAACGGATATTTTTTTCTCGTTGGGTAAATAACTCCAGCTTACATCCAACCTTGGAATCCCGGATGTATAAAGCCATTGTTGAAAAAATAAAGACAGGTCTTTACCAGATACTTTTTCAATTATTTTTTGCAGGTCTTTTGTATCCGCATTCTTACCTGCGTAGGTTGCATAATATGTTTTAATACTTTTATGAAAAGCCGAATCGCCTAATTGACGACGTAACATATGCAATATCCAGCCGCCCTTCTGGTAGCTGTTGGGATTTAATAATTGCATATAATCCGAATCGTTATCTACTACAGCTTTGTCTGAATTTTTTGTGAATGCAATAACCTGGTTACGGTCTTCTTTTAACATATGTATGGCAGTATCTTTTCCATATTTATTTTCAAAATATAATGTGGCAAAATAAGTAGCAAAGCCTTCGCTCAGCCATAAATGCGCAAAACTTTTTTCTGTAGCCATGTTGCCGAACCATTGATGAGCGATTTCATGGGCTATTGTATTTTCTGATTTTCTTGTACCGGTAACGGAACTTTCAGAATAAAAAATGGTGTTGGCATTTTCCAGGCCACCAAACATTGTTTTCGATTGGACGTTCGCTAATTTTTTGTAACCATACGGTCCAATATATTTAATAAAGAAGGAGAGTATATCAGTAGCCAAGGCATAATCATAAAACCCTTTATCCCTGTCCTGTGGGTATACCCAACTATAAACAGGAATACAATTGTCAACCACACCTGCCAGGTTAACTGCAAAATCCGCTGCGCCTATCACCATTACTTTAGTAGCAACAGGAACATCTTCTTTCCAATGGGTTAGTTTTTTGTTATTGGGGAGGTTAGTTTCTTCTACCAGTATGCCATTGGCGATAACCTGGTAATGATGAGGAGCAGTCACAATAAATTCAACAGAAGCTTTATCGGAAGGATCGTCAACACAGGGTATCCAGTTGTGACCACGGTTGGGCCAGTTGTCAGCAAAAAAACTTCGGTGCCCGTATTTAGTTTTGGAAATGATAAGGCCATCAGATGGAATGCCTTTGTAATCTACAATGAAGGTTTTTATATCATCCTTTTTTGCTGGCTGCAGCAGCTTAATATCTAATTTGTTTGTCGATTGTTTTCCAATCAATTTCACCGTATCTCCTTCAAGGTACGGATGCGCCAGCATTCCTTTGCCATTAGATACTGCTTTCAGGTCAAGAGAAAAGTTATCTGTCTCCTGATTAAATTTTATCTGAATTGATGCTTTTCCCTTGACAGAATCAGACATATCGCTAAGTTCAATTTCATACCTGTAATGCAGCACATCGATTTTACTTTGAGCATTGATAGAAATAAACGTAGAAATAAAACAGGCAATAAATAATATTTTTTGCATAAACGCAAAATAAGGAAGATAATTTTCCCACCAATCCCATTGATCATATAAATACCGGTTAAGACTACAATTTCTCCAGCATTTCCACCACTTTCTCTCTTTTAAGAATTACATAGCCGATCCGGTCATTACTAATGCCTTCTTTCAACTGGTAGCTGAATTGCAATTGATCGTTGTCTACATTGGTCTCAAAATACCTAAAGGAAATATTGGGAAAGCCTTTAAGCTCTTCTCCAATTTCATATAAGTGGGTAGAGAGTATAAAAAGGGAATTTTTAATTTTTATCAGGCCTTTGATTACTGTTAGTGAACATTTCATGGCATCCTGGACATTTGTTCCTTTAAAAAGCTCATCTATCAATACCAGCCATTTTTTCCCGTTGTTTATTTTATCAATGGTGTTTTTGATCCGTTGTACTTCATTGAAGAAAAAACTTTCGCCTTTTGCTATATTATCAACTACGTTGATATTGCTTAAAAGCCCGTCAAATAAAGTGAGTTTCATGTTTGCGGCGGGAACACCCATACCGATATGCGCCAGGAAAACAGCGGAGCCTACGGATTTGATCAATGTACTTTTGCCTGCCATATTAGCGCCGGTGAGAAAAAGAAAATTATGTTCCGGGCTCATCTGCAGGTCGTAGGCAACAGGTTTAGGAATTAAAATATGATAAAGCCCCCTGGCTTCTACCAGCGGAGCATCCTGTTCAATGAATTCAGGAAAAGAAAGTTTATACGTCTTTACTGCAACAGCCATCGAATACCATGCATCCAGCCGGCCAAAGATATCGATCAGTTCAAGTGTATGGTTTCTGTATCGGTTGCGCAGATAGAAACCAAAATAAAGATTTTGACGGGTATTAAATTTTTCACTTCTTTCTGTTTCCGAAAGTAGCTTTAAAGGTTCCTGTTTTAATACCTGGCTGATACGATCAATGTAAATACTTATATTAGATGGCAGGTCGAGTCCGTCAAGCAAAGCAGTTATGCTTTTTAGTCCTCTGAAAAAATCAGCGAAATGCGGAACGGAATATTTGACCATTGAATAATCTTCACTATGCAGCCATTTATATAAAACACTGTTGAATGTATTGGATCGTTCACTGATCGGATCCAGTGCATAATCCATAAATTTATCCATTACCAGCATTGTCCCATTGGTAATGTCTGTTGGCCAGTCTTGGACATGCTCCATTAAAGTGCGGATGACTTTTTGGGTACCGGTTATTCTTTTAAGGTCCTTATGTGGTTCAGTAAAAAATTTGCGCAACCATTCCTTACCACCGCCGGTAAGGGTAAAGTTCAGTTTATGAAAAATAGAAAATTCCTCTTCCGGATGAAAGATTGAAATGTCATTAAATGATATATTATCTATCTGCATGTTTTTGGAACGCTGATTGTTAAGATTATTAGGATTTACACGGGTTAATAGAACGCTGATTGTTATGACAATTAAGATTTACCGGGATACATCGACTCATTCCGGCAAATCATAAAATATCATTATAATCTTAATAATCTGCGTTCTACTATCTGTCAAATTTCAATCTTTGACCTTTCTTAGATTCATCCCATACACCTTTTCCATATACTAAATGACCATTTACAAAAGTATGTGTGATTGTTGCCGGTAATTCAATACCTTCCAATGGACTCCAGCCGCATTTGTATAAAATAGTATCTTTCGTAACGCTTGTCGATGTATTTGCATCCACAATGACAAGGTCAGCATGATAACCTTCCCGGATATAACCTCTTTCTTTTATTTGAAAACAATCTGCCACTGCATGACTCATTTTCTGTACAATTTTTTCCAGTGATATTCTTCCCTGTTTGTAGTAATGCAGCATTAATAACAGCGAATGTTGTACCAATGGTAAGCCTGCATGGGCTTTTAAATAAGGTTCATCCTTTTCTTCCACTGTATGCGGGGCATGATCGGTGGCTATTACATCCAGCCTGTCATCCAATAAAGCATTCCACAACGCTTCTTTATTATTCGGTGCTTTTATAGCAGGATTACATTTGATCTTATTGCCGAGTTTTTCATAATCATTGCTTGTAAAATGCAGATGATGCACACAGACCTCTGCGGTAATGCGTTTGTCTTTTAACGGTAACATATTGCTGAAAAGCTGTACTTCTTTTTCTGTGCTGATATGTAGAATATGCAGGCGGGTATTATATTTTTTTGCCAATTGTACAGCATAAAAAGAAGATTCAAAGCAAGCTTCTTCATTTCTTATAATGGGATGATCTTTTGCGGTCAGCACCCTGTTTTCAGCTTTCAGTTTTTCCAGGTTTTGTTTAATGATCCTTTCATCTTCGCAATGAGTGGCAATAAGCAGCTCACTTTCGCTGAATACTTTTTCCAACGTAAGCGGATTATCCACTAACAGGTTGCCGGTAGATGATCCCATGAATATTTTGATTCCGCAGATATCATTTTTCCTTTCATTTGCTTTTAATGCTTCTTCTGCATTTTCATTGGATGTGCCAATATAAAAGGAATAATTGGCCAGTGAAGTTTGAGAAGCGATGGTATATTTATCTTCCAGCAACTGCTGGGTGAAGGCGGGAGGAATGGTATTGGGCATTTCCATAAAACTGGTAACGCCGCCTGCAACCGCTGCTTTTGCTTCTGTATAGATATTAGCTTTATGTGTTAATCCCGGTTCCCGAAAATGCACCTGATCATCAATAGCGCCGGGCAACAGGTATTTTCCTTCACCATTGATTTCAACGACATCCGTGTCACTTAGTTCAATTCGAGAGTTTATCTTTTCGATGCGACCATTTTTTATCAATACATCAGCTGTCTGAATAGTCCCTTCATTGACAACCTGTATGTTTTTTATCAGATATATTTGCATAATTTGTTAACTATTATCCTAAAATACTTGCGATGCAATTTAAAAAAACCCTTGTAAGACTGGCTTTATTTCTTTTTCCGTTATCGGCTATTTCTCAAACTACTTATTTGCCACAGGGAGATAAACAGAATGTTTTGCTCGAAAGGCTGGAAATAAAAGCAGGCACTGATTCAGTACTGAATTTTTCCAAAACAAAGTATTTTGCCCGTAACCGGTATGTGATAAACGGGGTAAAGAACTATTTGCAAAAAACGGATGAAAGCTCTTTGTCAAAGGTTGATGCCCATAACCTGCACAGTCTTTACCTGAATAATACAGAATGGCTTACTGCGGAAGAGAGGGATGTGTATAAAAGTAAGAAGCCCATTCTTAAAAACTTTTATACCAGCCCCGCCAATCTGTATGAAGTGCATGTAAACGACTTTGATCTTATTGTTAATCCTGTTATCCAATACGTGGTTTCAAAAGAAAGTGACAATGACCAATCTCTTTTTCTAAATACAAGGGGCTTGACCGTGCGGGGAAAGATCGCCCAAAAAATAGGTTTCGCTGCT
Source organism: uncultured Bacteroidota bacterium (assembly GCA_946479055.1). The sequence goes on from CAMLEX010000100.1 coordinate 8,989, forward strand.
TACCTTACCGATAACCAGGAAAGAGATCCCGAATACGTGCAGGATTGGGTGAGGGAGAGACAAGCCGTACCCGGAAATGGCTATTATAAGAGGTTTAAAGATCCGGGTGGTTTGGATTATTTTGACGCAAGAGGCTATTTTACTTTTAATGTCACAAAATATATAGACGTAGCATTTGGGTATGATAAAAATTTTATTGGTAATGGGCATCGCAGTTTATTCTTGAGTGATTTTGGTAACAGTAATCTGTTTCTGAAATTGAATACACGGATATGGAAATTTAATTACCAGAATCTCTTTATGGAGTTGCATAATGCATATGCAAGAGGAGGAGATAAACTGCTCGGTAAAAAATATGCAGTAATGCATCATTTGGATATGAATATAACCAAATGGCTGAATATTGGATTGTTTGAAGGCGTGATATTTGGCAGGCAAAACAAGTTTGATTTCTCTTACCTGAATCCCATCATTTTTTACAGGTCAATAGAACAACAGAACGGAAGCCATGATAATGCGGTGGTAGGCCTTGATTTCAAAGCGAATATTGCAAAGCGATTCCAGGTATATGGACAGTTGTTATTAGACGAGTTCAAATTGTCTGAAGTAAAAGCCAACAAGGGATGGTGGGCTAATAAATTTGGAATACAATTGGGCGCCAAATACATTGATGCCTTTACTATTAAAAACCTCGACCTGCAGATTGAGCATAACCGGGTAAGACCATTCACCTATTCACATGGTGATTCGGTGGCGAACTACACACATTATAATCAACCGTTGGCGCATCCTTTAATGGCAAACTTCGGGGAGACTATTGGTATTATCCGTTATCAGCCGGCACCCAAATGGATGCTGCAGGCCAAAGCTATTTACTATCAGCAGGGAAGGGATGCCGATACTGTCAGCTATGGTAGTAATATTTTTCTGCCGTCAGTATCGCCTTATCGTACCAGCGATTATGGATTTAACATAGGATCAGGGTGGAAGACGAATGTAATGTATGCTTCACTGTTAGTATCCTATGAATTAAAAGAAAATCTGTTCCTTGAATTGTTTGGAGTAGCCAGGAAACAGGAAACTAAAACGGCGCCCATTCTTTCAGAAAAGAGCACAATTTTTTCATTTGGTGTCCGGTGGAATATGCACAGGAGGGAATTTGATTTTTAGAAACCCCAAACCCCTGAAGGGGGCTTACCAACACACAGCCCTAAGAGCAGTAAGTGAACTGTTGTTTTTTAAAATGTTGATTAAAGAACAGAACGTTGAAGAGTGCGACGCAACGAACGATGCTATAAAAAACTAAAGCTGGCTACACAAGCATATAACCAACTTTAATGGAATTTATCGATATGAAATGACTCTTTGACCTAAATCATCCGCCGCGGCGGAGACAGGGGTTTGACAAGGCCTTATCCCTCAATATGAATACTGAATACAACCATCCTTGATTGTATTTTGTCAAATACACTAGAATACTTCAGGTTTGGATCGCGGCTATGGATATTGCCAAGCCCATTACTGATTTTTATTTCAGGAGAAAAAATAAAACTTTGAAAGAAGAAATTGAAGCCGAGCCCCAGCTCAACACCATAGTCGTATTTCCTGATCTTTACCAGGTCTTCTGCTTTTTTTGCACGGGCATTGCTGGCCAAATCTATGTCGCCTTTTATGCCGCTCATCATGTAAACACGAAAATTACCAATGCGGTCAGACTGCAATTTTACCTGTACGGGAAAAGTGACAATTACTGATTCAATGGTTTTGTTGATATCAGTTGTTCCACCTTCAGGATGTTTTAATTTATAATAAATATTAAAAATT
>CAMLEX010000101.1 GCA_946479055.1 uncultured Bacteroidota bacterium
AACAATGCAGTTATAAAAAACTAATTTACCACCCCAATCAAGATCATAGGTATCTCTTCCTCTTACATTCAGATCCTTTGGTTCTGGCATACCTTCATACCAGGGTTCTATCCGCATAAACACTTCACCAAACTGGCCGGAACCCCCACTTTGTTTTTTATGGCGGTAACTGGCATCTGCCATTTTACGGATCGTCTCCCTGTATGCAATCTTTGGTTTTACAAACCTGACCTCCAGTTTGTGATTATGCTCTATCTTCCATTTAGCAACTGCCAAATGCATATCGCCCTGGCAATGAATTAAGGTTTGTTTCAACTCAGCAGAAACTTCAACCAACAATGTGGGATCCTCTTCACGAAGCTGGTGCATAGCTTGTGATAATTTCTCCTCCTCTCCTTTCTTCAGTGTTTCAATAGCTACCGTCATATTGGGTGGAGGAAATTCAATAGCAGGCAATTCAATATTTTTTCCTTTTATATGCAATGTATTATTTACATGCGTATTTCTTAATTTCAACGTAGCACCAATATCGCCGGCAACCAATTCATTCACATTAGTTCGTTTATTACCTTCAACTAAAAATAACTGGGTCAACTTTTCCGTCACACCGGTAGATTCATTTTCCAGTTCCATGCTGCTTCTGACTGTGCCGGAATAAACTTTAAAAAATGAAAGCTCACCAACATGCGGTTCTGAAACTGTTTTGTAAATAAAAATGCAAGCTGGACCGTTTGCGTCACAAGTTAATTTATCACCTTTTTTGGTTGTTTGCGCGGGCATTTCATTAGCACTTGGACATACATTATCAATGAAACCCATCAGGCGGCCACTTCCCATGTTTCGCTCAGCGGATAAACAGAATAAGGGGAAAATATCATGACTGATCATTGCTTTTTTCATGCCCATTTTCATCTCGTCTTCCTCCAGCTCACCTTTGTCAAAATATTTTTCCATCAGCGTTTCATCATTGCTGGCAATTGCTTCTATCAATTCTTTATGCAGTTCATCAGCTTTATTTTTTTCATCATCCGGGATTGGTAATTTTTCCGGTTTGCCACCTGTGTCTTTAAATTTATACATCGTCATGCGCAGTACATCAATGATTTCATGAAAGCCGGATCCTGACTGGTGTGGGTACTGCACCACCACTACCTTACTCCCAAAATGAGATTTAGCTTCTCTTACTGTTTTGTCAAAGTCTGCACTGTCATCATCCAGTTTATTTACTGCAATGATCATCGGTGTCTTAAATTTCTCAGTGTATTCCCAGATGACCTCAGTGCCCACTTCTACTCCCATTACAGCATTGAGTAACATAACACCGGTATCAGCAACACGTAGTGCGGAAATAACTTCTCCGACAAAATCATCATAACCGGGTGTATCGAGAATGTTGATCTTATAACCCCTCCATTTTGTATGCAGGAGCTTGCTAAAAATAGAATTACCACGTTCCTGTTCAAGTTCGTGGTAATCTCCGGTTGTGTTTCTGTCGGCTATATTGCCTCTGCGGGTAATAAGGCCTGCTTCGTAAAGCATGCACTCCGCTAAGCTCGTCTTCCCGGAGCCGGCATGGCCCAGCAAGACAATATTTTTTACATGTGAGGTATCAAACTCTGGCATATGGCAAAGTTTTAAAGATGAAAAATGTTAAAAAAGTTCAATAGTTCCATTGTTCAATATGTTCACAAGTTCAATTTCAACCTGCAATCCAATTCTTTCATCATACTTTCTACCTGATCTTATAGAAACTAATGTTCATTCGAGATCAACTTATGAACTATTAAACTTGCAAACTTTGGAACTTTCTTATTGCGTTCGGCTAAGAAACTCATCAAATTCTTCACGCAGATCCTGTAAAGTGAGCTCAAGGCTTTGATACTGTTCTGATAATTTTTCATGCTCAGCCAATGCTTCATCATTTAGCTTTCCTTTGTTTACATTCATTTCATAACTCATTTTTTGTTCATGCCCTTTGATAGCATGTTTGAGATCATGAATGTTGATAAGCTGAATGTGAAACTGATTGTGAAGATGTTCTACGTCCTGGAGTTGATCTTTGGAGAGTGGGTGGCGGGCGGCGTCCTGGAGTTTTGTTTTGTTTTTAGAAAATTCGTCCCGATATTGACGAAGGGTTTCTCTCCAGGTGTTGCACTCTCCTGTGAGCTGTGAAGTTTCTACCTGAACCATGGGATTTAAATTTAAGTGAATAATAATGTTACTCAATCTTTATCCCTGGGGTGTTGGATGGTACATGTAAATTAAAACTCTTTTTTGGGAAATGCCAGCACTTTTTTTGAACATAAGCGTTTTCCCGACATTTTTTAAACATATCTTTTTTCAAGGCAGATACTAATATACCTTCTGTTCAAACTGCAAAACTCCTGCGTCCCGATTATATTTGCAGTCCCGCATGATCTCCCAAAATTCCATACAACAGATACTCAACCGAATCGATGTCCTTGATGTGGTCGGTGAGTTTGTAAAACTGAAAAAAAGAGGCGCCAGCTATCTTGGCCTCTGCCCTTTTCACAATGAAAAAACCCCTTCTTTCACGGTATCGCCCAGTAAGGAGATCTATAAATGTTTTGGATGTGGCAAAAGCGGTAATTCTATCAGCTTCATCATGGAACATGAGAAATATAGCTATGTAGATGCGCTGAAATGGTTAGCGAAAAAATATGATATTGAAATTGAAGAAACCTTTGCCACCGATGAACAACGTCAGCAACAACAGTCTGCCGAAAGCTTGTTTATCATCAACAATTATGCACAGCAGTTCTTTTCCAGGATGCTGTTCGAAACTGAAGAGGGCCAGGATATTGGTTTAAGCTATTTAAAAGAAAGAGGCTTCCGGGAAGATATTATCAAAAAATTTCAATTAGGCTATTCGCCCGAACAACGGGATGCTTTTACTAAAGAAGCCATTACGAAACAATTCAATTCAGAACTTTTATTAAAAACCGGGTTGGTAGCTCTTCGCAATGAGCAATTGATGGACAATTACCGGGGCCGTGTTATATTTCCCATTCATAATCATAGTGGTAAGGTATTAGGCTTTGGCGCCCGGATATTGAAAAGCAATGATAAAGCACCAAAATACATTAATACCCCGGAAAATGAGATCTATGTAAAAAGCAAAATTCTGTATGGGTCATATCAGGCCCGGCAATCAATTGATAAAGCAGATGAATGTTTGTTGGTTGAAGGTTATACGGATGTTGTATCCCTTCACCAGGCTGGTATTGAAAACGTAGTTGCAAGTGGCGGAACTTCTCTTACACCAGATCAGCTTCGCCTTGTTAAAAAATATACCAATAATCTTACGATCGTTTATGATGGAGATGCAGCCGGTGTAAAAGCTGCTTTGCGTGGATTGGATCTTGCTTTGGAAGAAGGATTGAATGTGAAACTGGTTTTGATACCAGATAAAGAAGATCCGGATAGTTATGTAAACAAAGTGGGTGCCGCAGCCTTTACGCAATTTGTCCAACGAAATAAGAAAGATTTCATCCTGTTTCAGTTAGAAGTAGCGCTGAAAGATGCCGGTAATGATTCAGTAAAAAAAGCGGAAGTGGTAACCCGCATGGCAGAAACGATTGCAAGGATCAACAAAGCGGAAGATTTCACTAAACAACAGGACTACATAAAGCAATGTTCTGAAATTTTAAAAATTGACGAAGCGGGATTACATTCCCTTGTCAATAAATTTATCCGTGATCGAATCTCTACCCAGGAGAGAAAACTTCCATTTGAAGAAGCAAAAAAACATGAGGAGAATGCAAGACAGGCGGAGGAAACCAATTATGATGACGCAACATTCAACCTGCTTTTCCAGGATGAATTGCAGGAAAGAGAACTGGCCAGGATACTGCTGGAATATGGTATAAAAAAATGGGATGACTCAAAATTGGTTGCCGAACATGTTTTTGAAGAAATGGTTGATGAAAGTCTTATCGATAATAAAGATGTGATCGTACTCATTGCTACCTTCAAAGAAGTATTACAACAGCATACAGCGGAGCCCAATAAAAGTTATTTTATTTATCACCCGAATACAAAGTTGAGCACTTTCGCCGTCTCCCTCCTGAATTTTCCTTATGAAGAAAGTGAACGCTGGCGATCTGAATTCAGCCAGGACAGCGGTTTTCAGAAACAATTATTCGAGCAGAGTTATGAAGACTTTATGCGGACAATTGCAAAGGATAACGAAAAACAGCTAATGGGCTTTTTAAAAATTGATGAAGACAAAACCAATGAAGAAGTAGAATCAGTCATCAATTATCTCAAACTACGAAAAGTAAAAAGGATGCTGCTGGAAAACCAGGTTGACCTTGAAAAAACACATACAGCTGAAGAATATGAAATGCTGCACCAGACACATACCCATTTAAAAGGAATGGAGATTGAGTTGACTAAAAAACTGGGGACGGTAATTCTCAGGTAGTTTCCAATTTCGTCCCTTCGTATATTTCTATAACCGGAATGGAAACTCCGATCCATTTTACCGAAAGAGAATCATCGATCTTTCTATACTCTTCCAACTCCCAGTGACCGCCATCGTTAATGCGAAAAACTTCTATACTTACAGTTTCAGAATCAACAAGTATATATTCTTTGAGCGTGGCTATATCCCTGTATAATTTGAACTTTCCGCCACGGTCATAATCCTTTGTACCCGGAGAAAGAACTTCAATAATAACAGAGGGGTTGAGAACGTTCCAATCATCATTATTCAGTGTAATAATTTCACCGCAGACTATAGAAATATCAGGATAGGTAAATAAAGAACTTTGCGGAATATGAATCCGTTGATCACTATTGAACGGTTTACAGGATTTGCCTTTTAGCTTCAGTCCAAGCGATATTGCAAGGTTCATTGCAATAATATTATGGGGGACCTTCGCACCTGACATTGCAAAAATTTCGCCCTGGTAATATTCATGCTTCTCTTCAGAAGCCTGTTCCATTTGAAGATATTCCTCAACGGTAAATTTGCTTTTTCCGTTGGCAACCACCGCTTCTCTCAGTTCATTTTCCATAATTAAATTTACATTTTTATTCCGCCCTTTTCCAACAGTATATCACTGTACGATACTTCAACTAATTCTTCCGGCTTAATCCCAAATTCCCACATATAAAAATCACATTGCTCTTTTAATTGCTTCTGTGTAAGATCATCCAATATATTTCCAGCTTCTATTTCTACAAAAGAACCCAAGCCCGGTACTTCATCAATATGAAATTTTACATTGCTGATATAATAGATCTCCCTTTTCTTTTTTACTACTACTTTCACTCCGATTGATTTTGTCAATACCTCTTTCATGGCTTTTGCATTTTCTACTTTCACTAAATGAAAATGAGAGTTTTTAGGACCAGCCTGGTTTGTTCTTTCGTAAAATATCAGGTTGTTCTCAATATTACCTTCCCGCAATTTTAATCTTCCATTTCTTACATTGAAATAAGTATCCGCTTGTTCATCAACTCCTTTGAATTCCGCATTATTTGCCAGAAGATAATTTCGTATACCAGACGGGTTATCGCATTTTGCTTTTATTTCTACATTCAGAAAAGCCATAAAAAAAGGTTTGTTGCTTATGCAACAAACCTAAATAAGTTTTAAATAATAAAGAATTATTCCGCCAGGGCAGCTGTGGTCCTTGAGGTCCTTTTCCTGGAAACTACCACCACGTTCTCTTCCTCCTTTGTTTCCTCACCTCTTACAAACCGCATAGCGCTCCATACATGGTCCAGTTCTACCCGCTCGATACTTTCATATCCTTCGCAGGTGAGCCGGTTCCAACTGCAATCACGGTTAAGGTCAGTAACGATCTTGGAAGTGATTTTGGGATAAGCGACCCAGAATTTGCTCTCCTCTTTTAAAGAGGGCATGACGTCCTTTAATATCCCATTTAACTGGTTCTCATTTACGGCAAAAACCAGGGCAAAATCAATTTTCCTGTTTTTCAGGAGTGGAGTCATGTTTTTCGCGAAGGATAATTTACTGAACTGCTTTTCGATGGAAGAAGGCAAACCCTGAATTAGAAGATTCTTTTCGTCTGCCAGTTGTAACTTTTCAAATACTGTTTGTGACATACTTTCAAGTTATTTTAAAGAGTTTCAAACAATTACACCGGTTCGGGGTGTCCATTGTCAGTGTTTTCATTAACGGGATGCAAAGATAGGTGAAAATGCCGGGACTAAACGGATATAGCAAATAAAAATCCCGTCCAGTCTGCTTTTGAACGAGATTATTGATATAAATCTACTTTTACTTACCTACCGGCTTGTAATAGCTAAGCGCTTCGGGCATGTATTTTTTCAATTGTTCAATCCTTGTGCCTTCGCTGGGGTGAGAACTTAAAAATTCCGGCGGTTTTTGACCATTTGAAGCTTTTTCCATTCTTTCCCATAGTCTTATAGCTTCCTCTGGATTATATCCCGCCATAGCGGTCCAGATAAGGCCATAACGGTCAGCTTCCAGCTCATGCTTACGTGAAAACGGTAGTAATACGCCAACCTGGCTACCGACTCCATACGCGTTCATAAAAAGGTTTTGAGTGGCAGCTGGCTTATTTGCGACAGCAACCTGCAAAGCAACTCCACCTAATTGCTGAATAAGCCCCTGGCTCATTCTTTCATTGCCATGATAAAAAATGGCATGAGTAACTTCATGACCCATTACTGCAGCTAAAGCGGCTTCATTCTGTGTGATAGGTAACAAACCAGTGTAAACCACAATCTTTCCACCTGGCATACACCAGGCATTCGCTTCTTTACTGTCAACCAGTTTGTATTCCCATTGGTAACCCTCCAATTCTTTGGAAAGACCTTTTTGTGCATAATAGCTTTGAACAGCTTTTGTAATACGCTGGCCTACCCTTGTTACCATTTCTGCCTCCCTGTTGGCGCTTGGACTAACTACCTTATTACTGGCAAGAAATTGTTGGTATTGAGACACTGCCATGGCCTGTAATTCTGACTCAGGAAGTAATTTGGCCTGGCTTCTTCCTGTTATTGAATTCTTTGAACAGGCAATTAGAAAGCTCGTTGCTAAACAGAGAGAAATTATTTTACGAATCATAGTAAAGTATTTTAAATAAAAATTCAATCATTGTACCAAAATACAAGGTTTAGAATAACTCTTCCGGATGTTAAGACTTTTTTTACAGGCTAATGGTTGCCATAAGAAGCATTTTCCCTGCGGCGCTGACGACGTCTGTCACGATGTTTTAACACCGGTACTTTACTTTCGCTTCCTCTCAGCAGGCGGCCTATATTTTTCTGATGTGTAAGAATCACCATCAAAGCGACGGCAATGGCAAAGACACGATAGATAGGATTGTCAACATTAAATATGACGAGTATAAAAATGGGAAAGGCAACGCTTGCAAGTATAGAACTTAAAGAAACAAATCTTGTAAGAAAAAGGACCAATAAAAAAACACCGGAACAGGATAAAGCTGTCCATGGAGAGATGCCCAACACTAATCCAAATAATGTTGCCACTCCTTTTCCACCGCGGAACTCCGCCCAGATAGGGAAAATATGCCCCAATACCGCAGCCAGCCCCAGGCATATCTGCAAGTTCAAAAACAATGTTTCGTTATCGGCGTATTGAGGGAGAAGTAAAACCAAACTAACCGCTGCTGTACCTTTCAGCATATCTACAATCATAACAACAGTGCCCCACCTGGGACCCAGTACCCGGAAAGTGTTGGTAGCGCCGGCATTTCCGCTGCCGTATTCACGAATGTCAATTCCAAAAAAATGACGGCTAACCCATACCGAAGTGGGAATACTGCCAATCAAATATGCGAGAACTATGACTAATAGTTCATTCATAGAATCTTGGGGTTGATGTTGAATGACGAAAATACAAAAAAATTGGATAACCGGTAACCTAAATTTAACATTGAATTCTTATACGACTACCATGATAGTTTAAGAAGCAGCCAGTTATGCCTCTGGACTTTCTTCAGGAACAGCAAATTCAATCTGGCACTTGAAGCTAAAATATCTTGCTCATCCTCTACCAATAAACCACTGAGTAATAAAAATCCTCCGGGCGATAATTGTTTTGCCACTATATCAAAATTGTCAAGTATCACGTTTTTATTAATATTAGCCAGGATAATATCAAAGTTGCCATTCATAGCAGCATCACCGGCAAGTCTCAACTCTATCTTCCTACAATCATTTCGTTGTATGTTTTCATCAGCATTATCAATGCTCCAGTTATCATTATCGATAGCCAATACTTTTTTTGCTCCCAATTTCTCAGCAAGGATGGCCAACACACCTGTGCCGGTACCAAAATCAAAAACGTTCTTGTTTGCAAAATCAATTTCTCTCATCTGTTGCATCATCATATAGGTAGTAGCATGATGTCCCGTACCAAAACTCATTTTGGGAGTAATGACAATTTCAAGTTGAACATCCTGTATTGGCTCATGAAAATCTGCACGAACTGCTACAAAATCGTTAACGATCACCGGATCAAAATTCGATTCCCAAACCTGGTTCCAGTTCGTTTCCTCAATAATGGTTTTAGAAAAATCAATTTGCAGTGAATGTGAAATATCCTGGAGTAATTTTTCATCAAAATTTCCTGAAGCAATAAAAGCGTTCAGCTTATTTTCTTCTTCTTCAAAACCTTCAAAACCGATGTCACTCAATTGTGCAATGAGTATGTCAGATTGTTCCTGCGATATATTTTGAAATTCTATTTGAATATAATTATTCATTCTTACTAAATTAAAAAACCCTGAGTTCTTCAGGGTTTTAAGGTTATTAGTTATCTCCTCGCTGAGATTCTTCTCTTGGTTTACTTTCTGGTTTTGGAATCAATGCCTTTCTTGACAATTTGAATTTTCCTGATTTTGGATCAGTTCCGATCAGTTTAACTTTGAAAGTATCACCTTCATGAACGATGCCTTCCAATGTTTCTAAACGCTTCCAGCTTATTTCTGAAATATGAACCAATCCCTGCTTGCCAGGTAAAAATTCTACAAACGCTCCAAATGGCATAATTGATTTTACTGTTGCATCATATACATCGCCTACTGTTGGCACAGCCACGATTCCTTTAATGATTGCTACAGCTTTTTCAACACCTTCCTTATTTACACCAAATACACTTACTTCTCCCCTGTTGTTCTTTTCTTCAATATTAATCGTAGTACCTGTTTCACGTTGCATTTCCTGTATCACTTTACCACCTGGTCCGATGATAGCACCAATGTATTCACGGTCAATAAACATTTTCACCATTCTTGGTGCATGTTCTTTTACTTCAGCATTGGCAGCAGGAATACAATTGTACATCGCATCGAGGATGTGCAAACGGCCGCGACGTGCCTGGTCCAGTGCTTGTTTCATTACTTCCATGCTAAGACCATCCACTTTGATATCCATCTGTACACCACAAATACCATCACGGGTACCGGTTACTTTAAAGTCCATATCACCCAGGTGATCTTCATCACCAAGAATATCTGTAAGAATAGAAAATTTATCACCTTTGGTAATAAGTCCCATAGCTACTCCCGAAACGTGTTTAGGAATTGGGATACCAGCATCCATCAAAGCCAGTGAACCGGCACAAACTGTAGCCATAGAAGACGAGCCATTAGACTCCAGGATATCACTCACTACACGTACAGTATAACCAAAATCGCCGCCAGGCATCATTTGTTTTAATGAACGCATAGCCAGGTTACCATGTCCTACTTCACGACGGCTTTGCCCTCTCATCATTTTCACCTCACCGGTAGAAAATGGGGGGAAATTATAGTGTAAAAAGAATTTAGAGTCAACCGATTTTGCAGCACTTTCTACCAGCAATTCATCTAAAGCTGTTCCTAAAGTAATAGTTGTTAACGATTGAGTTTCACCTCTTGTAAATAAAGAAGCTCCATGTGGAGAAGGTAGAACACCAACTTCCATATCAAGGGCACGAACGTCTTCCAACCCACGACCATCAAGGCGAATCTTTTCGTCAAGGATCATATCACGAACAACATAATATTGCAGATCGCTATAGTAAGTGCTTGCTAATTTTTTAGTAAGATCAGGTAGTTCTTCACCTTCAGCAAGACCTTCTTTCAGGTGAGCCACCAACTCTTCTTTAATAGCTGCAAACTTATCGCTACGTTCATGCTTGCTGAATTGTCCTTTAGCTACCTCATATACTTTTTGCTTAGCAAATGCTTTTACTTTCTCTTCCAAAGCTTCGTCAGTAACCGGCTTGGTATAATCTCTTTTTGCGGTAACACCCTTCAGGGCACGCAATTCTTCCTGCGCTTTCACCTGTATGCGAATAGCATCATGCGCCACTTGTAACACATTTACTAGCTCCGCTTCACTACACTCTTTCGCTTCACCTTCCACCATCATCAGGTTTTTATTGGTAGCTGCTACTATGAAATCAATATCAGAATGCTCCATTTCATCGCGGCTGGGATTGATCTTCAACTCGCCATTTACCCTGCCTACTCTTACTTCGGAAATGATTTCTTTAATAGGAATATCAGATACCGCTAATGCAGCAGATGCAGCCAAACAAGCTAATGCATCGGGCAATACCTGTTCATCGCTTGAGATCAATGAAACCAGCACCTGTACTTCGCAGAAATAATCGTCTGGAAACAAAGGACGCAAAGCCCGGTCGATCAAACGGCTGGTCAATATTTCATAATCATTTAAACGGGCTTCCCTTTTAAAGAATGAACCGGGAATACGACCTGCAGCAGCAAATTTTTCCTGGTAGT
>CAMLEX010000102.1 GCA_946479055.1 uncultured Bacteroidota bacterium
GGGACGTGTATGGACAGGATTGAGAGCCAAAGAAATTGGGCTGATCGATCGGTTCGGGGGGATTGAAGACGCGATAAAATCCGCAGCTTCATTGGCAAAACTTACTGAATACCGGATAGCGGAATACCCCGAACCAAAAAATATTTTTGATCGACTCTTTGGCAAATCTGACCCTATGAACTATTCTGAAAAAATGAAAGAAGAATTGGGAGCTGAGAATTATACAATATATCTTGAAATGAAACGGGTAAAGGAAATGAGTAATACGGTACAGGCAAGGTTGCCGTTTCAGTTTTTTATACGCTAAGCTGTTTTATTGTTTGATGTTTGAGGTTTGACGTTTGAAGTTGTTTAAGGTCGTAGATTCTTTATTTGATAAACTATTACAATATTGAAGGCAACGGGAGTTTAAACTATCACACTGATCGTTAACCTCGAACTACGAACTTCAAACTTCAAACGTTTTCCCGTAGGTTTGCTCACCAATTTCTTTAAATGTCGCAACCATATAGTCAGTCAAGAGCCCTGTGGGCTATTACCAGGGCAAGTTTCAAAGCTATTTTTGCTCAGCCAATTTCCATTGTGTTCAGTTTATTATTTCCCATTATATTTATTTTGATCTTTGGCGCTTTTGGAAATAGTGGTGTACCCACCCAGAAGATCGCTGTCAGGCCTGGCAGTGATACAATCAATGCAATATTTGACAGTTTAAGGGCTAATAAATTTGTTCGCCTTACCAGGTATGCGGATACTGCTATGATGAGGGATGAATTGGTAAAAGGAAAGCTGACAGGTATTTTATTTATTCAACCCATTTCTGACACTGCAGGAAAAAACAAATACCTGGTTCATGTACAATCCAGTTCAGCAAGTGGCACTTCGTTGTATCTTTTTTTGCAATCACTGGAAAATCTTACCAATAAAATTGAAATAGCTCATATTGCTCCCGGAGCAAAACAATACATTATTGAACCGGAAATAGTAGAAGGCCAGAAATACCGGCAGATAGATTTTATATTACCGGGCCAGCTGGGTTTCTCCATTCTTTTTTCGACTCTGTTTGGAATAGCCTTTACTTTTTTTGCACTTCGTGAACAATTAGTATTAAAAAGATTTTATGCCTCACCGGTAAAACGTATCAACATATTAATGGGCATCGGTATAAGCCGCTTGTTTTTTCAGTTAGTGAACATTGTCGTCCTGATCTTATTCGGTTATTTCTTTCTCCATTTTACACTACAGCATGGCGCTTTGACATTTGTTGAGATGGTATTGGTTTCTGTTATCATGCTTTTCCTGTTGATGGGAGTGGGATTGATCTTCAGCAGTATTGCCAAAAGCGACGCCATCATTCCTTTATTCATCAACCTGTTCGGGTTTCCGCAAATGCTTTTATCAGGAACATTTTTCCCTATCACTGTATTTCCCCAATGGTTGCAGGATATTTGTAACATTCTCCCATTGACACAGTTTAATAATGCTATGAGAAAAATTTCTTTTGAAGGCCTTCATTTGTATGATACCTGGAGAGAGATCGGCATACTGGGAATATGGATCGTTATTATTTATATTGTATTGGCGAAAGTTATCCGCTGGGAATAAAATAGTTCTATAGTTTCAAAGTTCAATAGTTCACAAGTTAAACAGCCAGAATAGCACTCGAAAACTTACAACTGAAGGAACTTGTGAACTCCTGAACTTGTAATCCTTTAAACTTTTAAGATGCGTTTGTTCAAGCTACTCATCATCAGTATCACCATATTGTTCCTTTTAGTTACAGGTATTTCTCTTCTCATCCCTTTTCATGTGCGGATTTCGAGAGCAACAAATGTTTCGGCAACGCCAACTGAAGTATGGCAACAGATAGATGATATGTATACATGGAAAAACTGGAACCCTTTTTTTTCCAGCGTTTCACCAGACAAAATCAGCTATTCAGATACGGCCAATGGCAAGCCCGGTGCTATGAACGTAAGCGGTACTTCCGTTCAATGGAAAGAAATAAAACCGGATGAGCATATTGCTGTCATGCAAAAACCAGGGCACAGATCCATATTGAATGGCTGGAAATGTATCAGCCATGCCGGTACGGATTCCACTACCGTACAATGGTATATGGATTTTCATTTGCGATGGTATCCCTGGGAAAAATTTGCAAGCCTTTTATTTGAACAAAGCTATGGGCCTAAAATGGAGCAGGGCCTTGGGAATATTAAAAAAATGGTAGAGGCTGACCGTACATCATTTAATTGATAGCCTTCTGGCAGGTTATTTGTAGCTTCATTCGTCTTCTAATTTTTCAACCTTTAACAAAAAATCTTTTTATGAAATCAGTATTGCTTTTGGCTGTTGCCTGCACATCTATGCTTTTTGCCAGTGGGCAGGATGATAAATCTAAAAGACCAAGTCCACCAGCACAGGCCAAAGAAACTCTTGCCAGCGGAGCCGTTGTTACCATTGATTACAGCCAGCCTTCTGTAAAAGGAAGAACTATTGGTAAAGACCTGGAACCAATGACCGGAAAAGTTTGGCGTACCGGTGCTAATGAAGCAACCGTATTTGAAGTAAGTAAAGCCGTAAAAGTAGAGGGAAAAGATCTGCCTGCCGGCAAGTATGCCTTGTTTACCATTGCCAATGAAGGTGAGTGGACAATTATTTTTAATAAAAAGGCGGATCAGTGGGGTGCTTATGACTACAAAGAAGCCGATGATGCACTAAGGGTAAAAGTAAAACCTGGAAAAGCATCACAGTTTGCAGAAAAAATGACCTTCAACGTTGATAAAAATGGAACCGTTACTTTGCTCTGGGGTGATACAAAAGTTGATTTTAAGGTGGGATAAATAACTATATAATTTTACTCAACCGTTTCGTTTTGAGAACGAAACGGTTTTTTTATGCCGGGCAGGGTATGCTTTCATCGATATTTACAAACTCAATTTTCAGAAACTTTAAACTATTAAACCCTTCTGCCGATGGCAGGCTTAAACTTTAAAACTTCCCCCATGCAACGAATCATTTTCATTAATTGTCAGGTTTAACATCTGAATAATATGGATCACCAGAAACTGGTAAAAGATTGTCTGAAAGGTAAGCCACAGGCACAACGGGAGTTGTACGAGCTTTTTGCTGAAACAATGCTCGGGGTTTGCTATCGGTATACCCGGTCCATACGTGATGCGGAAGATGTATTGCAGGAAGGATTTATAAAAGTTTTTCATCATTTAAAACAATACAAAGGAGAGGGGGAATTGGGTGGTTGGATCCGGCGTATAATGGTTAACACTGCCCTGAATTATCTAAAACGTAACCGTAAATACCAGGAGGAAATGTTTTTTACGGAAGAGTATATGCACCCGGTGGCAACAGATGATCCTGCTATCCGATTACAGGCAAAAGAAATTGCTGACCTGATCCGTCAATTACCGCAGGGATACCAGGTGATCTTTAATCTTCATGCAGTAGAAGGGTTTTCACATGTTGAAATAGGAGAGATGCTGGGCATCAGCGATGGCACATCCCGTTCCCAATATTCCAGGGCCAGGAATTTGCTGATCACCTGGATAGATAAATATTCTATTGAAAAGAAAAGTGCGAAGTATGCAGGAAAATAAATTTGAAAAAGGAGTACAACAGCAGGTGGAGGGATTGCGGATTCGTCCTTCCGAATCTGTATGGGAAAAAGTGGAAGAAGCAATACGAAAGAAAAAGAAAAGACGTGTTGTTTTTTTTATTTTTCTTTTAGCCGGACTTAGCCTGATTGGCGGATTCTCAGGGTATTTTATATTCAATAATTCCAAACCAAATTTAGTTCAACAAAATACTTCTCTGCCGGGTAATGATAAGGCAGGAAAAAATAATGAGCCGCAACCAGGCGATGAAAATTCAACAGTCAAAGCAAAGCAGGATAAAAAAGAAGATCAATTAGTTTTTGAAAAGGGAAAAACGAGCACAACTGAAGAGAAAGTAAATTCAACAGAAACTAGCGCAATTATTTTAAATAAGGAAGAAAAAATCAGTAAGGAAAATTCTGTTATTAAAAAGGAAGAGAGAAGAGTTATAAAGAAAACATCAGATAGACCTTTGCTTGTTGAAACAATCAAAAAGGATGATGAGAACGATAATGTTGATGTGTTTAAGAATTCTTTACAAACCAGGGACAAACCAGCCAGGCACAAAGAAGGTGCGGATATTCCCATGATAAGTAAAACAGATATTTCCCAACCGGTTGTTGCTGAAAATGATTTGGTGGAAGAAATACAACTTCCTGTTACCAATGAAAATATACAAACGCCGAAAGATAGTGTATCAGAAAAGGTTACTGCAGATAATGAAACAATACCCACCGCAACAAAGAAAAAGAAACGGGCGTCAAAAATAAATTGGGGCATTGATCTGTCAGCAGGCATATCCGGTAACAGGGAAGATCTTTTTTCTTTTTCTGGCGGACAAAAAAGTGTAGCAGCGGATTATCTTTCTTCTCCTTCTAATAATGTCAATTATGTAAGTCCGGGTATTGTTTATTCGCCATCATCCATTCAATCTGGTCCTGCTTTCAGGGCAGGCCTGGTAGCTGAGTGGAAAATATCTCCCAAAAGCAGTTTTTCTTCCGGGCTGCGATATGCATATTTTAGCAACACGATCCTGGTGGGATCAAGGAACAACGCAGTTGCTATAACTACTACTGCACAGAATGGTAGAATAAGCTCCTATTACCGGGGCTTCCCTGATAAAGAGTATACTAACAGGTATCATTTTATTCAATTACCGGTGCAATACCAATTACAATTAAATAAAGGCGTTAAGTTGCCTGTATCATGGAATATCGGAGCATCGGCCGGCTATTTGTTTGCAACGAATGGTCTTGTATACGATGCAATGGCAGGTGGAGTCTATTATAGCAATGATGATGCTTTCAACAAAATTCATTTCAATCTCAATACAGGACTTTCATTCCGGCTTGGCAATAAAAAGAAAATACAATGGTCCCTCGGACCAGAACTCTCATTAGGTATGAATAACCTAACGAAAGATGATTATGCCAAGAGACAATACCTGTTATATGGTGGAATGACAGGCAGAATAATTTTTTCTAAAAAGAATAAATAAGGCAACGTTCTTTTTTATACAGTTGTCAGTATCAGCAAAACCTGCTGATATGAATAAAAAACTAACTGTTGAAATAGCAAGCTTCTTGTTGATCACAGTAATACTGGGAATGACTGCCTGTGTAAAGGACAGTTGTAAAGAAATGCATACCTATACTTATTACCAGGCTATCTATAAAACAAAATCGGAAGTAAGGGAAAATGTCAAAAGTAATGCACCCCGCCAGGTAGAGAACCCCGGAAAAATCAACATCCGTGGTAATTATATTTTCCTGAATGAAACAGATAAGGGCATACATGTAATTGATAACACCAACCCTGCACAACCAAAGAATATTGCGTTTATTGATATTCCCGGTAATATGGACCTGGCGATAAAAGGAAATACTTTATATGCTGATCTCTATACTGACCTTGTAGCTATTGATATCAGTAATCCTGCCAGCGTAAAACTTTCAAAAGTTATTGAAAGTGTATTTCCTTACAGGTATTGGGGCAATGGTTTTGTAGGTACCAATAACAGTGACCATATAATTACAGACTGGGTGAGGAGAGATACAACAGTAACAGAAAGTTGTGAACGGCAAAATTGGTTATTTACGGGTCGTGCTGATATATTCTTTGCTGCGCAATCCAATAGTTCAGCGACTTCTGTTTCCCCGGTTGGTGTAGGTGGCTCTATGGCCCGTTTTACCATCATGAACGACCGGTTATATACTGTAGGAATAAGTGATCTTGATGTATTCAATATAGTCAATGCCAATGACCCGAAGCATACGAATCGTTTAAATGTAGGCTGGAGTATTGAAACGATTTATCCTTTTAAGAACAGACTTTTCATTGGTTCTCAAGCAGGCATGTTCATTTACAACGTGAGTAATGCTGATGCACCGGTAGCGGATGGCCAATTTAATCACGCCAGAAGTTGTGATCCTGTTATTGCAGATGATGATTATGCTTATGTCACACTTCGTTCTGGTACTGCCTGTCAGGGTTTCACAAACCAGTTGGATATTGTTAAGCTCAATAATATTACTGACCCTGTATTGCAAAAAACATATCCCATGAAAAACCCTCATGGATTATCAAAAGATGGCGATCTTCTTTTTATCTGTGATGGTGATGCAGGTGTTAAATTATACAATGCTGCCAACGTTATGAGCCTGCAACTTATAATGGAGATTGGTGATATTAATGCGTATGATGTCATTGCGATGAATAAGATCGCATTGGTGGTTGCTAAGGATGGATTGTATCAATATAGTTATGACAACCCTGCAAGTATCCGTTTACTGAGTAAGATCACTTCTGGAAAATAAGTATCATGCGAAGCATTGGAATTATATTATTACTGTTACCATTTTGTCTTTTTGCACAAAATAAAAAAGTTTCAAAGCAGGGATGGCGTATGATAACCACTATGGGCCTGGTAGCCGGTGAATCAAATACCAAGCCTGTATTTCAATTGTCAGGCGGGCTGGTATACAAGCATCATTTTGGAGGAATCGGTGTTGGATATGACATGTATGGATTTAATACGTTCCCGTTATTTGCCGATTGGAGAATGGCTTTCGGAAAAAAAAAGACCGGCTTTTTATATGCGAATGCGGGGTATAATTTCCGTGGCAATTATAAAGAAGAGGAAGAATTTTCCAAAACTGCTGATCGCCTGAGAGGAGGTTTTTATATGGATGCAGGAATAGGTTATCGTCTTCGTCTCGGCTCCTTTAATCGTTTATCTTTTAGTGCGGGATACAGCCGCAAGGATATCAGCCATAAAAAAACTTTTATTTATTTCTGTATCACCGGAGATTGCCCACCAGATATTCACGAATACAAATACAGTTACGGACGGATGATTGCCAAGATGAGCTGGGAATTAGGATATTAATTTCTTACAATTATTTATTTCCTGGTTCCCGGACTCATTCATATTAGATACGTTTTGATTCATCCATTATTTCATTGTGAGATATTCATGGTTGAGGATTCTTTTTTGCATGTATATGCCAGACTTTGCCTGAAAGTATGCATTTTTTTGCTGTTTTATGGGAAAATGATTAAATTGCTAACGATATTCGTTAATCCCAAAACAGCATGCTTAAAAAAGAACGCCAAACATTTATCCTTCGCCAGGTAAACCTTCATAATAAAGTTTTATCAGTTGATCTCAGCCAGGAGATGAAAGTATCTGAGGATACTATTCGTCGTGATCTTAATGAAATGGCGCAATTGGATAAATTGATCAAAGTTCATGGCGGGGCGCTTTCCAAATCATTTCATTTATCTATCGAGTCCAAACATGTATATGCACTTACCGGGAAAAAATCTATAGCTCATAAAGCTTCACAGTTGATTAAGGATGGCATGTTTGTGTTGACAAGCGGTGGTACAACGATCATTGAATTAGCAAAATCATTGCCGCCTGAATTAACCGCCACTTTTGTTACCGTCAGTTTGCCTGCCGCGTATGAATACATACACCACCCTAACATTGAAGTAATATTTATTGGTGATAAAATTTCCAAAAATTCACAAATAGCTATCGGTGGGGAAACGATTTCAAAAATAAAGAACATAAAAGCGGATCTGTGTTTTTTAGGAACCAATGCCATAGATATTGAAAATGGCCTCACAGACAATGACTGGGATGTGGTGCAGGTGAAGAAAGCCATGATCGAGTCATCACAAAAAGTGATATCGCTGGCTATTGCAGAAAAGCTGAATACTTATCAGCGTATTAAGATATGCGATCTTAAACAGGTAGATACATTGATCACTGAACTGGAGCCCGATGACGAACAGTTAAAGTTGTATGTAAAGGCAGGATTGGAAATCCTGTAATCAATAAAAAGCTATATAAAACAACAATTGCTTCATTCAAAAACTGCATCATGAAAAATCTGCTATGGCTGAGGCAAAGGAAATGGAAAACCTTTTCTTTTGTCTTGTTACTCCAGTTTATGTCTGTCCTTTCCTGGGCACAGGTTAGTATCAGTGGTAAAGTAACCAGGTCTGATGGAAGCAATCTTCCATCTATTTCCGTTACTATTAAAAATACAACCTCGGGAAGTGCAACAGATGCTAATGGGATGTATACAATCAATACCAATCTTACCCCCGGGACTTATACACTCGTGTTTTCGGGTGTAGGCTTCAGATCAAAAGAGCAAACTGTGGAAGTAGGAAGTGCAGCTTCTTATACAGTTAATACAAGCCTCGATGAAGATGCATTAAGTCTGGATGAAGTTGTAGTAACTGGTGTTTCGGCCGGAACTACACGTAAGCAATTGGGTAGTTACATCAGTACAGTAAAAGCGAGTGACCTTACAAAAGGTGCAACAGGGAATATATTGGGTGCTTTGCAGGGAAAGACGGCTGGTGCACAGATAACCCAAAATTCTGGTGATCCTGCAGGTGGTATGTCAGTAAGATTGCGGGGCATCAGCTCCATATCTTCTTCTTCTGAGCCTTTATACATTATAGATGGTGTTATCGTGAATAACGCCACTAACAGGGTTACTAATACATCTGGTAACTATGATGGAAATAATTTTGTAGGTACAATCGGGCAAAACCGCCTGGTAGATATTAATCCCGCAGATATAGAAAGAATAGAAGTTTTGAATGGAGCCGCCGCAGCCGCTATTTATGGTAGCCGGGCTAATGCTGGTGTGGTGCAGATATTTACTAAAAGAGGTAAATCAGGTGCACCGGTTATAAGTTTTTCTACCAGTGTTATGATGAATCAACTAAGAAAGAAACTGGACGTAAATCAGTCGCCAACTAAATTCGGCCCTCCTAACCTGACCCAAGACGTTATTTCCACCGGGAAAAAAGAGATTTCCCCTGGTGTATTTGTTGACACTTTTGCTACGATGACTACACCAGTAACCCGCTATGATTACCAGGATTATATTTTCAGAACAGGTGTAGGAACCGATAATACTGTTTCTGCTTCAGGTGGTACAGATAAAACAAAATATTTTGCATCAGCTTCTTATTTTTTCAACCAGGGTATTGTTAAGAATACTGATTTTCAACGGTACAGTTTCAGGGTTAATGTAGATCAAACATTAAGTAAATGGATAAGTTTTAACATGGGTTTGAATTATGTGAATAGTTCTGCTAATGAAAAGCCTGATGGAAATTCTTTTTTTTCTCCAATGAATTCAGTGACGATCATCGGTAATTTTCATAATATATGGGAAAGAGATGCGAATGGCAATCTGAAAGCGGTTGGCGAAAGAGGTCGTGCCAATCCTGTTTCAGTTATCGAGGATATGAAGCAAAAACAAACCACCAGCAGGATATTAGCTAACGCGGGTTTGAAGCTTAAACCTTTAAAAAATCTGACTATTGATTATACAATGGGTATTGATAATTATACTCAATTGGGAACTACTTTGATTCCTCCTTACAGTTATAATGTTGGTGATGGTTTTTACGGAGGTGGCGTAGGACTTGATGCTACCCGAAATGGATATGCCAGCACTGCTTCCAATAATTTCTTTGCTATTAACCATGATTTGAATGCCACTTATAGCATTGATATAAATGATAAACTAGGTTCTACTACTCAGTTAGGTTTTTCGCAACAATATGAAAAGAATAGGTATATATTATTTCAGGGAAGGGGATTAGCACCTCTTGTAGAAACAGTGAATGCTGCTGCAACGGTTTTACCCGGTTCTGATGATAGAAGTGAGTTATCTGTATCAGGTGCATTTATACAGCAAAATTTCAAGTTCAATAACCAGTTGTTTGTTACAGGTGCTGTACGGTTAGATGGGTCATCAGTGTTTGGTGAGGATCAGCGTAATCAGGTGTATACAAAAGCTAGTGCCAGTTATGTGCTTTCTTCTGCTGAGTATTGGGAAAGCCTTGGAATATCTAAATGGTGGGATCAACTGAAACTTAGGTTTGCTTATGGTGAAAGTGGTAACCTTACTGGTATTGGCCCTTATGCCCGCTTTAATACCTATTCACCTTCAGCTTATGTCGGTAAATCAGCATTGAATGGAAGCACTATTTTGGCTAACCCTGATATCAAACCAGAACGTCAGCAAGAAGTAGAATTTGGTGCCGATATGGCTTTCTTCAAGAACAGGCTAACCTTTACTATCAATGTGTATAACAAAAAAGTAAATGACCTTTTGATCAACAGGGTATTTGCTCCTACAACAGGTTTCAGTAGTTTCCTGAATAATCTGGGATCTTTAGAAAATAAAGGATTTGAAATTGTATTGGGCGGATCACCTATTGCAAAGAAAGATTTTACCTGGAACATCAATGCCATCTTTAACCGGAACAGAAATAAAGCATTAAATATAGGACAGGCACTAACACTGTTCAACACAAATGGTGGTGCCCCGGTTGCTATTCTTCAGGGAGAGCCAATTGGTGTTTTCTACGGAACTTTTTTTGCGACGGATCCCGATGGTAACCTGTTTAAAAATACTGCGGGAATTCCCTCCACGGAAAGAGGTACACAAAATGGGCCACTCGATTATACTCCAGGCCGGAATTCAAGCGGACAGCCAACCGGCACTATTTTAAGAAAGATAATTGGTGACCCTAATCCTGATTATACAGCGA
>CAMLEX010000103.1 GCA_946479055.1 uncultured Bacteroidota bacterium
AACTGGGCTTGATTTCGTAATACATAGCTCATCCAGAAATAGTAAATACCGCATACGATATAAGGAATGATCCTCTCTTTCTGAGTTTTCAGGTAGATAGAATCCAGGAAGCCCAACCCCTTGGCTAGCAAAACCGTCACTAACGGAAAGAAACTATACATAATAAAAAACCGGAGAATAGTGATCAGTTTTTCCGTGGAAGTGAAGCTGGCGAAAAGATATGGCTGAACGGTGATAAGGAACCAGGCGATATAAACAGGTACAAATAATGGATGGAAAATATACGAAATGAGCTTTGCAATCATCCTGATAACAGCATTTTGTGGCTGATGCCAGGTCTCCCTGAACTCCTGTAATTGACTGCTTTGGTCCACGATTAACCTTGTGCTCATAAAAGGGAATATTTTTTGCAAAGTAAAGCGATTATAAAAAAAGAAACCTGCGTATTATATTTACCAAATTGAATGTCATTAAATAATAATATGAGGAGGCTGTATAAGCCTCAACAGACTAACAGGAGCATTGCAAATCATATCCTGTCTGGTTTATTAAAATATAACTGATGAATCTAAAATCCTTCCTTGAAAATCGCCGCCTTGGGTTGTTGATGCTTTTTTTATTGGTTGCTGCCCAAACCGTTTCTGCGCAATCAAAATATATAAAGCAATACAAGCCTATCGCCGATTCTCTTTCTGCCATTTATGGCGTACCCTCTTCAGTTATGTTAGGTATAGCTATTATTGAATCAGGTGCCGGTAAAAGCCGCAACTGTAAATTGTTAAACAACCATTTTGGCGTAAAAGGAAAAAATAATTTGCTAAAAACAAAAGGGATCAAATCAAATTATAAACAATACCCTAACGGGAGAGCTTCCTATATTTCGTTTTGCAAGCTGATGACCAGGAAGAAATTTTATTCAAAGCTAAAAGGCAAGAAAGATCATAAGCTATGGCTTGATGCTATCAGCAAGTCGGGGTATTCTACAGTGCCGCATGAATGGAAAAAAAATATTACGGTGGCTATCAGGAAACATAAACTGGCGGAACTGAATTAATTTCCATGTTGCCTCTGCATTGATTACAGGTTTAAAAGGAAAGGAGAACTTGGTATAATAATAGTCTGGAGATTTTCAAAAATTAAGTCCAGTAAAAATGTAACTCCATCTTATGAAGTGTGCGGTAGTGTAGTCCATCGGTGTTGCAAAAATTTCTACACTTGCTGATCTTTTTATATTAAAAATCAAGGGATATGCAATGGCATATTACTTGAATTATTTGTTTTAAGCTTCAACCATAGGGATTGGTGGCAATCCTATGAAAGGAGGGCTCATCAAAGGCTGCTTGCTTACCATTAACCATTTTAATTGGAAGTATCCCGGTTGAAGCTTCCAAAATTAAATCGGTTTATGATTTATTTATTAATTCAAATGGATAGGCTTTCTTAGGCCCAATCTACATCTCCGGGTGATAAGCTAGCCACATAATTTTCTGCCTGCATTTCTCCTGTTGCCAGCATGCCTTTCATTTCAATCGGATCAAATATTAATCCCCCGGCTCCACCGCCTAATGGTTTGCTTGGCCGGATAATGTGGATCTTCAAAGGCACTTTATCTTCAAAAGGATTTTCACGTCCGCGGATAAAGAAATACTTATTGATATCATCAGCGGAAACCCCTTCTCTTTTCATTTTTCTTTTTACAGCATCTATATAAGTAATCGCCTCATTGTATAGTAAAGGAATGATCAGGTCATTCTTACCCACATCTGTAGTAAAAATGCTAATGGTCTGTTCAAGTATAGGGAATAAAGTTTTAAACTCGGGTGCATCACCGGCTTTGTCTGAAGATAAAAGAATGGTGAAGATTTCTTTTGCATCATTATCTATCGCCATCTGCACCCCCGCATATTCTCTTACTCCCCCATCAACAAACTGGTGATCAGGATGAGGTTCATTCGGAACCTGTTTGTTTACTTTGACCGGCGTCATAAAAACAGGCTGGCAGGCAGAGGCCAAAACAGCTCTCCGGAAATGTTCTGCATTCACCAGTTTTCTTATTTCATAATATTTAGAAGGAATTGGATTGGCGGCATTGGTGAAAACAACAAGCTCCTCTGTTTGCAAACAGGTAGTATTCAAAAAAATTTCTTTTCCTGAATTCATCAGGTCATTGTAGAATTCATCCGTATAATATTTTTTTATAGTTTCCCATAGAGGGGTAACTTCAAAAATGGCGTCTTTATCCAACCGGTTACCGATATTGTCTTTTATAACAATGTTTTCTGTTTTCTGTGTAGTGTATAATTTTTCAAGCAGATCTATTTTTCCTAAAGCCGCTAAGGGCACAATGAGTGAGCCAGTGCTGGTGCCAATTAAGACATCAAAGCCGAGATCATAAGTAGATACAAGGTATTTGTATACGCCTACAGCAAAAGCTCCTTTGGAGCCTCCACCACTAATGACTAATGCTTTTTTCATGTGTTAATTTTATTGTTTTTTGGCCATCCCGAAATGCTTCGGGACTAGCTATGTAATTCACCATAAAAATTTTCAACGCGGTTGGAATAAATTGCTCGTCCGCCGCGGCGGATTATGGCTAATTTCCTCAGATAGTATTTAGTGTTTACAACGTCTGTTGTTACTGATTGAACTCCGGCACCTTATTTTTATTTTTCTTCAGCCGAATGCCTACATGTGCCTGTATCCACCATGAGTTCAGTTTATAGTCCCTGTGTGCTGTAAATAGCAACATCGCTTTTTGCAGTAGTTCTAATCCTATTCCAGCTCCAACCAACCGTTGTTTCTCTGTGCCCCAGTTATGTTCGGCTATCAGTTGAAGGTTGGCAAGACCCGCAAGGTTTTTTAAATTGAAAGATTTTAATTTGAAAGCAACAGATGGTCCGAATAAGCCGGCTAGTTTTTTATTGGCATAGACAAATCCGGCTGTAGCACCTATTCTGAGTTTATGTTCTACAACTGTAATTTGTGGGTTTAGTTGTAATCCGCCCACATACAGGTCAGGAGCTGAATGAAAATTACTGATAACACCATTATCCAGTTTCAGGTAGGTAGCCCATCCTTTTCTGAATTCTGTATCGTCGGGATTTTGAGATTCTGCAGTTAAACAAAACAATAATAGCACGGGAAGGAGCATCCGGCAGTTAGCAAGGTTTTGCATATACAAAAGTTAACTATAGTAAATGTAAAACAAATTCTTTCCTTACCAATACTCTAAACCGGGTATAAGAGATGTCAAAAGTTTTCCCATAAAGACACGTAGAGCACAAAAAATTTCTTATTGAACCGGGGGTGTTCCAAGATCAAATGTTTTATTCTTTAAGGGGGAATCTTAATAAAAAATAGACTCTTTAAACTCTTTTTCCCTCCCGAGCTTGTCGAAGGAAAGCTCTTAGCCTAAAGCTCTTTTCTTAACCGTGCTACCGGAATATTTAGTTGTTCCCTGTATTTGGCTACAGTACGGCGGGCAATATTATAACCCTTTTCCTGTAAGAGTTCCGTGAGCCGTTCATCGCTTAATGGATGCTTTTTACTTTCACCTTCTATCAGGTTGCTCAATATTTTTTTTACTTCTCTTGTTGAAACTTCTTCGCCGCTATCTGTACTTAATGATTCACTGAAAAAGAATTTCAGACGATAAGTGCCAAATTCAGTTTGTACAAATTTGCTATTAGCGACTCGGCTTACTGTTGATATATCCAATCCTGTTTTTTCAGCAATATCTTTCAGGATCATAGGACGAAGATTGGTTTCATCGCCAGTAAGGAAGAACTCATATTGATGATTCATGATCGCAGTCATGGTACTCAGCAATGTGTGTTGACGTTGTTTGATAGCATCAATAAACCATTTGGCGGCATCAATTTTTTGCTTAATAAAAATGACCGCTTCTTTCTGACGCTTATCTTTTTTAGCACCCCGGTCATATTCTTTCATCATGTCCCGATAACCTTCGCTGATCCTGAGTTCAGGAGCATTGCGTGAATTAAGCGTTAACTCCAGTTTATTCGCGTTATTAAAAATAAAAAAGTCAGGTACTACATAACTTTCTGCTTTGGTCATACCGCCTATATTTCCACCTGGTTTTGGGTTAAGTCGTATGATCTGCTGCATTACCTGCTTCAACTGATGTTCATCAATATTTAATCCGCGTTGTATCTTTTCGTAGTGCTTCTTGGTAAATTCATCGAAATATTTTTTAATAGCAAGCAAGGCGATATCTATATCTTTTCCTTCATTTTTTTGACGCTGCAACTGTAGTAACAAACATTCCTGCAGGTCCCTGGCAGCTACACCGGGAGGATCAAAATTTTGTATCCGCTGAATCATGGCTTCCACCTCTTCTTCTGAAGCCGAAACATTCTGACGAAAAGCAAGATCATCTACAATAGCAGAAGTTTCACGCCTCAGGTAGCCGTCTTCATCAATGCTTCCTACTATTTGCTCAGCGATCTTTCGTTCTTTTTCATCAAGTTTTAGCAAACCCAGTTGCAGAAGTAGTGTTTCATAAAAACTAGTCTCGGTTTTAAACGGAATTTGTTTTTGCTCCTCTTCAGGATAATTATCATCTCTAAGTTTATAATCAGCTACTTCATCATCTCCATCATGTACATATTCGCTTACATCCACATTGCCATATTCCTCTTCGCTCCCGTTTTTTTCGTCGTATTCGGATGCCTCACTTTCACTGAATTCATCCTTTATCTCGTCTTTTTCGTCTTCATGCTTTTCTTCATCCAGCTCCAGGGCAGGATTTTCTTCTAATTCTTCTTTTATTCTTATCTCAAGGTTAGCGGTTGGCACCTGCAGCAATTTCATCAACTGTATTTGCTGAGGCGATAGCTTTTGTAATAATTTCTGTTGTAAAGACTGACTTAAGGCCATAGTATTTTATCGAATCTTTTAAGGGCAGGTCGTTTAAAAAAATTTCGCCATTCATCAAAAATCAGGCCGTAAATTTACAAAACAAATGCATAGAAATGCCGGAACGGTTTTTTTACTTAGTTGTTGTATTGATTTTCCTGTTTTATAGAGAAAGTTCAGGGCAACAAATACATGTGGATAAGTTTTTAAAAAACGCGGCCACAGCGCGTTTTAACCATGCAATTTTCAAATTAGAACCAGAGATATTAAAGTTTTCTAAAAATTTATCTGGCACCTTGTTGTATCCAAATAATATTGGCCCGGTTAATTTGTCAAGCGGTCAAAAAATGCCATTAGTAATATCATTTTCGCAGAACAAATTTGAGGTACAGAAGTTAAGTTTTTTTTGTCAAAAAGAATGGCAGTTTGAAAAGATTACTTCTATTCCTTTACGATTCAGGCTGGGTTCGGTTGAGTATACCAATTACCTGGAACAAAAACCCAATGCATCCAGACTTCAATAGGATTGGATAAATGGCTATTTTCTGTGGCAAGTGATTGCCCGGCTGGGAATGGCCTTTGACCACAGTGGCGTTTCTGGATATAGGAGAAATAAGATGCCTTACGTTCCTTTTCAGGAGGAGTAGGACAATACAATAGCGACAATTTTAAGAAGCTAAAATCTTTGTTGAATGTCTCTTATTGAATAGCTAACAAGTCAGGAATCTATAACATCTATTTGTTACCCGTAGTGCTTTTCCCCGGAAGCCAATTCATTTCGGGAACCAAAGCAGGGGTTTTATAATAATTATTCTGCAAACTATCATTCCAGCCATTGGGGTTGCGGTCAAAACTTTTACTGCTAAAATAGATGCTACCCTGTACCTCAGGATATTCTCTCAGCATTTTGATCTGGTTAGGTAATTCTTTTGGATTCTTCCAGGCTGCTCCTTTTTCAAAAGCCCTGTAAATACCATGGCCAATATAAATATGACGGCCATAACTATGATGGCTCCACCAATCAACGAGCTCCCGATAATCAGCCAGCCTATGGCCTATTTCCCAATAGAGTTGCGGAGCTACATAATCAACCCAGCCCTCTTTCATCCATAAAAGTATATCAGCATACAGATCGTCATAATTGGTTTGCCCGGCTTTCGTATTGCTACCTTCCGGATCAACGCTTTTATTTCGCCAAACACCAAACGGGCTTATTCCAAATTTGCAATAAGGCTTTTCCAGCTTGATTACTTCGTTTAATTTTTTAATAATAGAATCTACATTGCTGCGCCGCCAATTATCTTTTGACAGTTTACTTCCAGATCGTATATAAGATGCCGCATCCGGAAATTCTTTACCCGCAATACGATAAGGATAAAAATAGTCATCCATATGTATGGCATCAACATCATATCGTTTTACAATATCTTTTACGACCGCTATCACATGCTTCTGCCCATCGGAATTTGATGGATCAAAATATTTTTTACCACCATAGGTTAAAAACCAATCGGGGTGGATACGGGTAATATGATTGGGAGCAATAGAAGCTGAACTGATATTGAAATTAGCACGGTAAGGATTGAGCCAGGCATGAAACTCCATACCTCTTTTATGCGTTTCTTCTATCATAAACTGTAACGGATCATAATAAGGAGAAGGAGAACGGCCCTGTACACCCGTAAGCCACTGGCTCCAGGGCTCAAGAGAAGAAGGATAAAAAGCATCAGCAGATGGACGAACCTGAACGATAACTGCATTCATCCCATTCCGTTTATGCTGATCCAGTTGACGGATAAATTCTATTTTCTGACTGTATACGGTTGAAGCTTTTTGAGGCCAATCAATATTATCTACCGTTGCAATCCATACGCCCCGGAACTCGTAATTTATTTGAGAAAAAAGGGTACAAGTTAAAAGCAGGGCAAAGCCCAAAAACCAGATTTTCATAGAGTCTTCAATTATTAAAAATAAACGGCGAATTTAATTTAATATTGGATTAATCAAAGCATAAAAGCTTTTCCTATCAAGGGGTGAGCTGACGGCGGGAAAATGATATGTTTTCCTTAACTATTCAGAGCCTCTTATTTTATCAAGCAGTTCGCTTAAAGTTGCTGCTTCTTTTTCACTAAGGTTGCCCATGATATTATCAAGCTCATCCTGGCGTTCATCCAGGCGTTCCAGCATTTTTTTCCCTTTATCGGTTATCATTACATCTACCAGCCTGCGGTCCGATTTGCAGGTTCCTTTTTTCGCCAGGCCTTTTGTAATAAGACGATCAACAATGCGGCTTGTATCACTCATTTTATCCAGCATTCTTTCCCTGATCTGCAGGGTAGATAAAGGTTGCGGATGGCTCCCCCTTAGTATCCTCAGAATATTGAACTGTTGTGGTGTTATATCTTCGGATGCAAAAAGCTCCCTGGTCCGCTCTGTGATCCAGCCATAGGTATAAAGAAGGTTCACTGCCGCTTTCTGGTACTCACTGCGGAATTTTGACTGACGTATATCCTGATCGATACCCATAACAAAAGTTTACTAAATAAAAATAAAAGAGTTTCAAGTAAGGGCGGATTGCTTAAACCAAATCTTAGAAGCTTTCCAGCCAGAGAATCTAAGCAGGGAGGTTTTAAAAATACAAAGTTAATGTTTGAACATTAAATATAGAAGAAACATTTTTTCGGCATGCAGCGTTCGGCCATAAAAAATAATCTTGACTTGCGTCATTGTAAGGATTCAAATGAACTTACCTTGCCAACTAAACAGCCACCAATTAATTATTCTACCCAATGAAGCTTTTAACCGAATCGATCAGGAGTTTTTGTGAAGGATTTGTTTCTTTTTATACTTTCATGTACAAGGAAATGAAACGCTGGTAAACTTAGAAGTGGAAAGAGAAAAGGAGATAAAAAGAGAGCTTTTTGATTGTTCTCTTTCCCCTTTTTCTGTTAGCAGCCTTCTCTAATAAGCTCAGAAAAGGATATGCATAACTTTGTATTTCTTCTTTCCGCGTTTTCTCTTGTCTCTCTTAGCACTTTAGTTCTGCCGCCATTTTAAAGATGACAAAAAGATGATGAGCTTCATGTAGCAGGAAAAAATTAAGCCATTGCACCAGGTTCATTTTTCCATAGGCAGGGTGAATGCCTCCCTTTTCCAGGTCCGTTTCTTTGAATGAGATAATGCTATTTGATAATTCTTTACGTGTAGTTAGCAAGTCTCCCATTACTTCACGGCTGGACTTAGTACAATTATCATGAAACAGGGGATCAGCTTCTGCTGTATAACGGTCAAAAACCGGATTTTCTTCATCAAGAATTTTTCTGACACGACTTCTAAAAGCATGCTGATAAGTTTGAAGATGAACGATGTTTTCGAAAATGGACCATTTCCCGGGATTCAGTTGCGTTCTGATCTGTTCATCAGACAAGCCATCCAGGATATCCAATAATGATTTATGCTGGTATTGTAACCGCGTGGAAATAGAAGAGGGCATTTGCATATATAGGTGGTTTAACGGCTATGATTGTTCCCAGACCCTGGTTCCTTCAGAACAGTTGGCGCAAATATCAATGTTCTTTCTTCCTTTGAGGATCTGGGTCCTGAATTTAGTGTATTCTCCGTTTTTCCAGATCTCTTTGAAGGATTTTTCTTTCAGATTGCCGAGGCGGTGCTGCGCATCTTTATCAAAACAACAGGGAGCCACGAGGCCATCCCATGTAATAACAGGATCATGCCAGAGCCGCCAGCATTGATTAGCTAGCTTTCCTTTAAATTCAGTTCCATTTTCAGTTTTACGGTAGCGGCTATATTTATCAATTGTAGGGATCAGGTTATTAGGATCGTTTTCATAATCATAAACCTGTGCTGTTTTAAACCAAACATCATCAACGCCGATTTCTTTGGCCAGCCTTTTTACATCTTCTATCTGGTGTTCATTATGCTTTACAACCAAAAATTGAAAAACAACAAATGGTGTTTTGCTTTTCAATTCCTTTTTCCATTTTACAATATTCTTTGCTCCTTCTATCACCTTCTCCAGTTTGCCGCCAACACGATATTGCTGATAGGTTTCCTGTGTTGTCCCATCTATGGAAATGATCAATCGGTCAAGACCGCTTTCAATGGTTCGTTTCGCATTAGTATCCGACAGGTAATGTGCATTGGTAGAAGTAGCGGTATAGATCCTTTTTGATGAAGCATATTTTACCATATCCAGGAAAGACGGATTGAGGTAAGGCTCTCCCTGGAAATAAAATACCAGGTATAAAAGTTCTTTATATAGCTGATCAATTGTTTCGCTGAAAAAATCTTTTTGCAACATCCCTGTTGGTCTTGTAAAAGCCCTTAGTCCGCTGGGGCATTCGGGGCATCGAAGATTGCAGGAGGTCGTTGGTTCAAATGAAATAGAAACCGGGTAACCCCATTGGATGGCTCTTTTGGTCCATTTGCTGATATAATAACTGCTCAGCACTTTCATGCCATTCCAGCCACGCCGAAGTGTAAGCTTGGATAATAAATTGAAACTATCTCTACGGTTGAATCTTGCCATCGGGTTGTAAAGTTAAGTTGGTATCTTGAAATGCCTTTTAAATGAACTCACCGATACTCCCATATCGTATTTTTCCACTTGGCGACTCCGCCATCACAGTTGATTTTGGCAATACGATTAATGAGGCCATCAACAATGAGATAATTGCCAGGTTCGATGAATTAATACAAGATCCACTGCCAGGCATGATTGAAGCAGTTCCTGCTTACAGTTCTCTTACTGTTTATTATGATGTTTTGAAAGTGAAAAAAACAATTCCTGCAGGGTACACAGCCTTAGAAACACTCAAGCTACAACTGGAACAGAGATTACAGCAACAGGTACAGCAAAAAAATATTGCAGAACGGCGGCTAATAAAAATTCCTGTTTGTTATGATGGAGAATATGCTCTGGATATGCGACATCTTACAGCAAAAAAAAATATTGCTTCAGATGAAGTAATACAAATACATACATCAAAAACCTATAAGGTTTATATGTTGGGCTTTTTACCGGGTTTTGCATATATGGGGGAAGTGGACGAAAAAATTGCTATCCCCCGTAAACTGCAACCGGTTAATATAATGGCCGGCAGCGTAGGAATTGCAGGAAAACAAACGGGAATTTATCCATTAGCATCACCAGGTGGTTGGCAAATTATCGGGAGAACCTCATTGAAATTATTTGATGCCAATAAAGAAGAGCCAACATTGCTTAGAGCAGGTGATAGGGTTCAGTTTTATTCAATTACGAAAGATGAATTTAAGAGTTATTAAAGCCGGTGTGCTGGATACTATCCAGGATTTGGGCCGATACAAATGGCAGCAACTGGGGATTAATCCAGGTGGTGCAATGGATCGTTGGTCGGCCCAGGTCGCTAATATTTTAGTGGATAATAAAAAAACTGAAGCTGTAATTGAACTGCATTTTCCAGCTTCGGAATTTTTCTTTGAAGAACCGGCATTACTTACGGTATGCGGTGCTGATTTTTCACCCCATGTAAACGGAGAAGAAATTCCCTGTTGGCAACCTGTACTCATAAATAAATATAGCATCCTGCAATTTTATGGTCTTAAAAAAGGAGCACGGGCTTATCTTGCTGTTCATGGCGGATTTAATATTGTTGCTTGGTTAAACAGTTACAGCACTAATTTAAAAGCCAACATCGGAGGATTTAAAGGAAGAGCTTTACAAAAGGATGATGAGATTTTTATTCCTTGTCTTGAGCCTGTGTTTCTCTCCCTGCTTGAAAAAAAAGAATTTATGATACTGCCCTGGAAAGCAGATAC
>CAMLEX010000104.1 GCA_946479055.1 uncultured Bacteroidota bacterium
TTATTATTTTTACAAAAATTATTGAACTTGAAATCAATTCTTACCGAACAGCAACTGGCTATAACTATTAAAAGGCTGGCGCATCAGATACTGGAAAATAACAGCGACCTTACCGATACCGTGTTGATTGGTCTTCAACCCCGGGGCATCTATCTTTCCGATCGGGTGGTTGGGGAGATCAAAAAAGAATTTTCAAATGTAACTGTTCATTATGGCAAGCTGGACATTACATTTTATCGCGATGATGTTCGTAAAGAGCTGCATATAGCTAATCAAACGAATATTCCTTTTTCTATAGAAGGGAAAAAAGTAGTGTTGATAGATGATGTACTTTATACAGGCCGTACCATCCGGGCTGCCCTCGATGCCCTGCTGGATTTTGGAAGACCTGAAAAAGTAGAGTTATGTGTATTGATCGATCGCCGGTTCAGCCGCCAGTTGCCGATACAACCTGACTACGTTGGCAAAGCCATTGACTCCATCATATCCCAAAAAGTAAAAGTGCTTTGGAAAGAAAAAGATGGGAGGGAGGAAGTGGTTATTTTAGATTGATAATGAGGTCAGAAGTCAGAAGTCTGAAATCGGACTTCAAACCTCTGACTTCCGTCTTCTGAATTCCCTGTTCTGTCTTAAATGTTTTTCCCCTAATTTCGCTTTTTAATGCAACTATCTACTCGACATTTACTGGGCATTAAAGACCTTACGTCTACCGATATTTCCCTTATTTTACAGACAGCGGAGCAATTCAAAGAAGTATTGCAACGGCCGGTGAAGAAAGTTCCATCACTGCGTGACGTTGTGGTAGTCAACCTCTTTTTTGAAAACTCCACCCGGACAAGGATTTCTTTTGAGCTGGCTGAAAAACGGTTATCAGCCGATACGATTAGTTTTACAGCTTCATCTTCTTCTGTAGCAAAAGGAGAAACCCTGCTGGATACGGTGAATAATATTTTATCCATGAAAGTGGATATGGTGGTAATGAGGCATAGTGCCAGTGGCGCCCCTCACTTTTTGGCCAAACATATTCCTGCAGCGATTATCAATGCCGGTGACGGTATCAATGAACATCCTACTCAAGGATTGCTGGATGCTTTATCTATTAAAGAAAAAATAGGAAAGCTGGAAGGAACCAAAGTAGCGATCATTGGAGATATCATGCACAGCCGTGTGGCGCAGAGCAATATTTATTTGCTGAAAAAAATGGGTGCTGAAGTAACTGTGTGCGGCCCTCCCACATTGATACCAAAATATATCGCTGAAGCATTAAAGGTGAATGTAAGTTATAACCTGAAAGAAACATTGGAATGGTGCGATGTAGCCAATGTATTGCGGATACAATTAGAGAGACAGAACCAGGTTTTATTTTCCTCCTTACGGGAGTACAACCTTGCTTATGGCATCAGCAGAAAAATGCTGGATAGTTTGCATAAAGAAATTGTGATCATGCATCCGGGTCCTATTAACCGTGGTGTAGAATTAGATAGTGATGTAGCAGACAGCAAACAATCTATTATTTTGCAACAGGTCGAAAATGGTGTTGCTGTTAGAATGGCGGTTTTATATTTACTATCCAATCAGAAATAATTAAATTAACTACGAAGTACGAGATACGAAGTATTAAAAGTTGAACTTTACTTTTGTTCTTCATACTTCGTACATCATTCTTCAAACCTCGTACTTATTATGTCTCGTATTTGTCTTTTTCCCGGCACTTTTGATCCTTTAACATTAGGACATGTTGATATCATTAACAGGGCTTTGCCATTATTTGATAGGATCATTGTAGGTATTGGGACGAATGTAGCCAAAGCGCCAATGTTTTCTGCAG
Organism: uncultured Bacteroidota bacterium; assembly: GCA_946479055.1. The sequence goes on from CAMLEX010000104.1 coordinate 1,829, forward strand.
AGCAAAGGGTAGCCTGGATCAAAGAAATTTATAAAGATGAGCCCAAAGTGCAAGCCGCCTTTTATGAAGGCCTGACAGTAAACTATTGCAAAGTGATAGGTGCGCAGTTTATACTGAGAGGTATTCGTTATGTGAGTGATTTTGAATATGAGAAAACGATTGCAGATGCTAACCGTACGTTAGATAATTCGATTGAAACTATTTTTCTTACCGGTGAGCCCAAATATACATCCGTAGCTTCCACCATTGTTCGTGATATCATCCGCAATGGCGGTAATGCAAGTCCTTTTTTACCTGAAGTGGTATATAAATCAATAAAAAAATAATTCAATGCGTATCTGGTACAACAAAGAATTGACCATTGAAGATTTTAAATCTTTTGGGAAAGGCACGATGGCTGAATACATTGGTATTGAATGGGTCGAAGCAGGTGAAGATTTTTTAAAAGCAAAAATGCCGGTCGATCATCGTACAAATCAACCTTATGGCTTGTTGCATGGCGGTGCATCCTGTACGTTGGCGGAAACTATTGGTAGCGTAGCTTCTGCTATGGTAGTGGATCATTCAAAATTTGTTTGCGTGGGCCTGGAAATAAATGCCAACCATGTACGCAGTGCAAGACAGGGGTTTGTTACAGGTGTGGCATCCGCTCTTCATTTAGGAGCTAATACACATGTTTGGGATATAAAAATTTATGATGAACTGGAAAAACTGGTTTGCATAAGCCGGCTAACAGTAGCTGTTATTCCAAGAAAAGAGTCATTTCGTCAAACCAGTTTGTAATACATCAACAATTGAGGGGAATGTATTTTTAAGATAAGGCTTCAACTCTTTATCCGCTACCCATTTTATTTCCTGGATATCTTCTTCTGTTTGTGGTATTAATTGCTGACCGTTTTTTGCTTTCATCGTATACCAATGAGATTCTTTCAGAATAAATTTTGTTCCTTCATGATAGGTGTGGTAGGTGATCAGGAGCGGAGCAACAAGTTTTACTGTTTTCAAGCCGGTCTCTTCTTCTACTTCACGTACGGCACATTCTTCTAAACTTTCGCCTTTATCCAGTTTGCCTTTTGGTAGATCCCATTTACCACGACGCAAAATCAGCAGCGTTTCATCGTTCTCATTTTTTACTAATCCGCCCGCTGCCTGAACCAGCGTAAATTTTTTAAAAAATGCTTTTTTCAGTTCATCCAGGGTGGGATGAAAAAATACTCCGGCATGGATTTTTGCCAATTCCATTTCATGGATCATGGCTTTAACTGTATGTGCATCCAGTTCATCAATAAAAACAGCATCATCATGATGAACGTAGGGTTCAACGATCTCATCGATAGCATCGCAGAGAAAAAGAGGCTTGTCGTTAAAGTAGATTTTTATATACATAATTGTAATTAAAGGCACAAGATACAAGTAACAATTAAAGGCACAAGCCACAAGGCACAAGATACAAGGAGGAAAATTGTTCAAACTTGTACCTTGAATCTTGCACCTTGTTCCTTGTATCTTTTTATCTTCGCCGCATGACAGATGCAAAAATGGTAGCTGAGAAACTTCTGCAGGTTAATGCCGTAAAATTAAATGTAAAAGAGCCTTATACCTGGGCCAGCGGCTGGAAAAGCCCGATCTATTGTGACAACCGTAAAGTGTTGTCTTTTCCTTTTATCCGTGATTTTATTAAATCGGAATTGTGCAATATTGTTTTTTCAAAATTCCCGGATGCCGAGTTGCTGGCCGGAGTGGCTACTGCCGGTATTGCCTGGGGAGCTATGACAGCCGATCAATTGAAATTGCCCTATATATACGTAAGGCCAAAACCGAAAGAACATGGCTTGGGAAACCAGATAGAAGGATATTATGAAAAAGGGCAAAAAACGGTGGTGATCGAAGATCTTGTATCTACCGGGAAGAGCAGTTTACAGGTCGTAGATGTGTTGAAAGAAGCAGGATTGGATGTAGCAGGCATGGTATCTATTTTTACTTACGGGTTTCCGGTTGCGGCAGAGGCTTTTGCCAAATCTGGTATACAATACCACTCACTGACCGATTATTCCACGCTAATAAAGCTGGCGGTTGAAAAGGGAACGGTATCCGCAGATGAACAGGACGTTTTGTTAAAATGGAAGGACGACCCTGCTAATTGGAAAGGACTTTTGTAATTTGGCTTTGCAAATTCATACATATGAAACAACTTGTTATTACAATATTAGCGGTAGCTTGTTTTACTAAGGCCTCTTTTTCCCAACAAAAAGCACTGGAAACAGCGAAGATCAAGACACCCAATGCCCTTTGCGAAGCTTGTAAACCACGGATTGAAACTTATGTAAAACGTATTGATGGAGTAACCTCGATCAATGTAAATTACCGCAAAGGAGAAACCACGGTTAAATACCTGACTGATCGTACTAATATTGAAGAAATAAAAACCGCCATTGCCAATATGGGATATGATGCCGATGATATACCGGCAAATGAAGAATCATATAAACGTTTGCCAAAAACTTGTAAAAAATTTGAAGATGGAGGAGGGCATCCGAAACCAAAAACTCCTGCTCCTTCAACCGAAGCTGAACAATAAAATATTTCCCGGTTAATAGCCGGGATTTTTATTTGAATAACTGCCGCAAGTTTTGTGTTCCCTGGTAGTTCAGTGAAAAATTACGGTAAAGACCACTTTTTCCGGCTCTTGCTTTACCTGTTATTCTGATGGTTACTTCTTCCTTTAAAAATGCAAGAAGCGAATGTTTGAGCACTTGCTTCATATCTACCGCCAGCTTTACTGGCACGGTAAATTCACTGTTGGCAGGAATGTTTACAGTTGTATCTACGATAAAATGTCCCAGGTAAGTGCTGTCCATCCAGGCATCGCCTTCGGCTTGTTTTAAAAGTCCTTTAAAATTATTAGGATTATGATACCGCATATCCAGGGTCACCGCAGGCTCATTGAAATTCAGTTCATTCATTTTCACATTTTCAATGCCTTTAAAAATGGGATCCTTCATACTGCGGCAGGAAACAAGAGTGCTGATCAGGGCAAATGCAAAGAGTAATTGTTTCATCATCAATGCAAAATAGGCAATGTGTTTTTCTTTTGATTTTTTTTATCTGTTGAAAGACGGATAAAGCTGGAAATGTCAACCTGGTTCCCTGGGCAGAGCAGCTAGAGGAGATATTAAATTGGTTTGGTTTTTGGAACATAAACGCTGCTTTTTGACGTTATTTGTTAAGTAAAATCACCTTGATATGCGTTTTGTTTTTTTATTGAGCTTATTAATTTCCATCCATTCCTTTGGCCAGTGGAAAGATTATATCATCAGTGTGCGGGGCGATACGCTTAACAGGGTAGATATGAATGGTAAAAAACAAGGTCCCTGGGTAATACATGTCGATGATTTAAGAGGAGAACAGGGTTATGATGAACAGGGCTATTTTGTAGACGATAAAAGGGATGGTAAATGGGTGAAATTTTCATTGATGGGAGATAAGCTGTCAGAAGAAAATTATCGTTGGGGAAGCCTTGATGGAAAGTCAAGATATTATACAAAAAGGGGAGGGTTGATGCGTGAAGAAACCTGGCGGGCAATAGAGCCGGGCAGATCCTTTGATACGGTAGATGTATTGGATCCGCTGGACCCTACGAAAGTAGTTGACCAAGTAATAGTAAAAGTAGAAGGCCAGACAATGAAACATGGAACCTGGACTTATTATGATCCCGAGTGGGGGACGATCATAAAAACAGAAGATTACTGGATCGATAAACTAAAGACCGGCGATGGCATAGCTGCAGGTAATGACGATGACCTGAAACCCATAGATTTTACAGGATCGAAAACATTGTCCGATTCAACCAGGAAAAAAACGCTTGTCAAACCACAAGCGGTATTAGATTTTGAAAAGAAAAATGCCGGTAAGAAAAAGGTGAGAGTGAGGGATGGAAGTACGGGGCATTAGGTACGAAGTAAGAGCTTCAAAGTACGATGTATCATACGATCATTTTTTATAAAAATAATCCCTGAAGAAAAGCAACTGGTATTTTACAGCATTACTCCAGTAATTCCAATCATGCTTTCCTGGTCTTTCAATATAATCATGCGGGATTTTTAATCTCAGCATTTTTTCATGAAGAGCATGATTGATATAATAAAAAAAATCTTCTGTTCCGCAATCAATAATAATACCGAGGGAGTCGGTTGGGTATTTTTCTATCACAGTGATCACTGAATATTGTGTCCAGTTATCAGCATGGGATAATGTATCCCCGATACGCTTTATAATATCAAACTTGTTACGTGAAGCATTTAAGTCAACACCACCGCTCATGCTTCCACAAGCGCCAAACACATCTGCATGGCGTAACCCTAAAAATAGTCCTCCATGTCCGCCCATGCTTAAACCAGTAATGGCTCTTGCTTTGCGATCTTTGGTTGTTGGATAATGCGCATCAATATATTCCGGCACTTCTTTGCTTACATATGTTTCGTATCGCATAGTTGAATCAACAGGGCTGTCAAAATACCAACTGCTGTAATCGCCATCAGGGCAAACAATGATTACTTTGTATTCATCGGCATATTGTTTAAGCGCAGGGACTTTTATTATCCAGTCGCTGAAATTGCCGCTGTAGCCATGTAATAAATACACCACAGGGAAAGTAGGTATACCTTTTACTGTTTTAGGTTGTACAACTACGCATTTAATATTCTTCTTCATTGCATTACTGTAAATATTTACCGTATCAACCCTTGCTGCATGCAGGTTAAAAGCAAATAATATAACAAAGAGAAAAGAAGTTATTTTTTTCATTGTTTATAAAGTTAGGGGAAGTTATTATAAATTATAGACACGAGAAGTGATCGATGCATGACAAAGAAATCATCAACCCTTCTGATAAAAAACAAAGACCGGTATCTGTTGTATTTATAATTAAAAAGAAATAAGAAACATGTTAAGTGCCGGGGTTTGGTTAGTAGCATTACCGGACGATGAAGTGAGTGGACACTTCGCTTTGCTCTGGGCAGGCTACGCAGACGATGATCCTTCGTTTTACTCAGGACAGCACAGTCGCTGGTAAAAAAAATCCCGATCTTATGACCGGGATTTTCATTTTATATTTAGAGAAGCTTAGATATGTGCTTCGATCTTTTTTACAAAATTTCCTTTAGGCTGTGCCCCTACTAATTTGTCAACTACCTGGCCACCTTTGATGAAAAGGATAGCTGGGATAGATGTGATACCATAGTTCATAGAAACCTGTGGATTGTTATCTACATTTACTTTACCTACGTTTACTTTACCGTCATATTCTTTTGACAGTTCTTCGATAACCGGCCCGATAGCACGGCAAGGTCCGCACCACTCTGCCCAGAAATCGACTACAGTCAGTTTATCAGAAGCCAGCACATCAGTCTGGAAGTTCGAATCATTAAATTCTTTTGCCATTGTATAGATTTTAGTTTTTTTAATTTATTCCCTTCGACTACGTTCAGGAGGATTGCAAATTTAAGCCCGATATTAGTAACAAGCAGAGTTGGCAGAAAGTTGTGTAAAAGTTGTCATTATTCCCGTTTAATGGCTGACAATCCGGCCCGCTTACTTTTAAAGTTTTAGAGTTTTAAACTTAGGCGAAACTTCTACCTGAGCAGGCAGAAAGCGCTGTTATCGGAACTATAAAACTCAAAACTTTAAAGCTTGCATTAACTAGTCACTACCTGTACTTCCAACTCCGGTTTTTCCTCCAAAAATTGTATCATTTCTTCATTCATTTCAAATCCTTTTCCACTTGTTACCAAGCTGATTCTCAAATCTTTTTTGGGTTCACTTACAACAAATCGCAAGGAAGATTGGCCGGGAAAATTGACCAGGTTTTTTTCAACGAATTGAATCATTTCTTTATCAATATCCTGAGGATGTACTTGTACGTTTACTTGTTTGGTTAGCTGTTTTTTTAGCGTTTCTGCCAGGGATACCTGCTGCACTTTAAATTCAAATTCACCCTGATTGTAACGGGGTTTGAAATAACCGGTTATGCAAACAGAAGCGCCCTGTTGTAAATAAGGAGAAAGACGGAGGTAATCTTCGCTGAAAAGAGCGAAATCCGCCTTTCCCGAGAAATCTTCGATTATATAACTTCCGAACTTGTTACCGCTTTTTTGAGCAACCCGGTGTTGAACACCGGTTACCAGGGCCAGGATACGGAACATTCTTCCGGGATTTGATTGAAGTTTGATAGCTTCTTTAAACTCATTGAAATCGGCTATGCTTGTAACGCCATAATGTTTCATTTCAAACCGGTAATGATCCAACGGGTGGCCGCTAAGAAACATACCTGTTACTTCTTTTTCATAATCCAGTTGCACTATCAATGGCCACGGGCTGCAATCGGGTATCCTTGGCGGTGGTATTTCCATTGTTATCGGCAGATCGCCAAACAAGGTATTAGCCGTAGAAGAATTTTGGGTAGAAATTATTTGTCCGTACTTGATCACTCTTTCCAAACCTGTAGCTGTTTCTCCTTCGGGTACAATGAAGTATTGTGCCCGATGGTGTTCAGTGAAGCAATCAAAGCCACCGGCATATGCAAGACTTTCCAGTGTTTTTTTATTAACCGTTCTTTGATTAATACGTTTGATAAAATCAAAAATATTAGGGTAGGGTCCTCCTTTTTGTCTTTCAGCAATGATACTTTCTACAGCGGCTTCACCAACTCCTTTTAATCCACCTAATCCAAAGCGGATCTCACCAGCCTTATTTACGGCGAAACCTTTTAAAGACTCATTGATATCGGGTCCCAGTACTTTCAAGCCCATTCGCTTACATTCTTCCATAAAGAAAGTGATCTTTTCAATGCTGCCGGCGTTGTTCAATACCGCAGCCATATATTCGGCAGGATAGTGGGCTTTTAAATAAGCTGTCTGGTAAGCTACATATGCATAACAGGTAGAGTGAGATTTGTTGAAGGCATATTGAGCGAAGGCTTCCCAGTCGGTCCATATTTTTTCCAGCTTGTCTTTGGGCAATGATTTCGCCTGTGCACCGCTGATGAATTGTGCTTTCATCTTGTTTAGCACAGCGATCTGTTTTTTACCCATTGCCTTTCGCAATACATCCGCATCACCTTTACTGAAACCAGCGAGTTTTTGTGCCAGCAGCATCACCTGTTCCTGGTATACCGTAATACCGTAGGTTTCTTCCAGGTATTCCTTCATTTCAGGCAGGTCATACGTAATGTCTTCACGGCCGTGTTTACGATCAATGTAGTTGGGAATATAAGCGATAGGACCGGGACGATACAAGGCGTTCATCGCAATAAGATCACCGAATTTATCGGGTTTTAATTCCCGCAAATATTTTTGCATGCCGGGACTTTCAAACTGGAACGTGCCAATAGTAGAAGCATGCTGATAGAGTTCAAATGTTTTTACATCATCAAGCGGTATAGTATCCAGGTCAATTTCTACACCATGGTTTTGTTTGATGAGATTGAGGGCATTTTTCAGAATCGTCAATGTCTTCAATCCAAGAAAGTCCATCTTGATAACCCCTGCTTCTTCAATTACGTTGCCTTCTATCTGCGTTACCCAAAGTGGTGAATCTTTTGCAATGGCAACCGGAATAAGCTCTGTCAGATCTTTTGGTGCAATGATAATTCCAGCCGCATGAATACCTGTATTACGAACAGAGCCTTCCAGTTTTTCCGCTTCATGTAATACCCTGCTTAGTAGGGTATTTTCCTCGGCATAGATATCACGCATCTTTTTCACATTTTCAAACTCATCACCACCCAGTCCTTCTTTTTCTTCCAATGATTTTTCACCCCGTCCGAACGGATCATCCGGGCGGGCATCCTTTATTTTCATTGGCGCATGCAAAACCCTTTTTAGTTGAATGCCGGGTCTTTCAGGAATCAATTTGGTCAAAGCACGACTTTCCGGCAATGGCAGATCCATTACCCTGGCAACATCGGCAATGCTCGATTTGGCCGCCATGGTACCGTAAGTGATGATCTGTGCCACCTGGTTCTTTCCATATTTATCAACTACATAGTCAATTACTTTTTGTCTTCCTTCATCATCAAAGTCCGTATCAATATCCGGCATTGATTTACGATCCGGATTCAGGAACCTTTCAAACAGTAAATTATATTTGATAGGATCAATATTGGTGATACCGGTACAATAAGCTACTACCGAACCTGCTGCTGATCCACGACCGGGGCCGATAAATACGCCAATGTCACGACCGGCTTTGATAAAATCGCTTACAATTAAAAAGTAACCGGCAAACCCCATTGTTTTAATGGTAAATAACTCAAAACGGATACGTTCGTCAATTTCAGGAGTGATTTCGTTATAACGTTTGTTGGCTCCTTCCCAGGTAATATGTTCCAGGTATTCATCCTGCGATGCATATTCTTTTGGTACCTGGAAAAAAGGTAAAAGAATATCCCGCTTTAAATTCAGCAGATCAATTTTATCAACGATCTCGTTGGTATTGTCAATGGCCTGGGGAATGTCCTCAAACACTTTCGCCATTTCTTCCGTGGTCTTGAAATAGAACTGATCATTGGGAAAAGCAAAACGTTTTCCTTTCACGTTGAGATCATCATCCGCAAAATCACGCAGGGCAGGTGTTGCTATTTTTTCGCCGGTATTGATGCATAATAAAATATCATGCGCCGTGAAATCGCTTTGTTCTACATAATGTGAATCGTTGCTCGCAATGATCTTTACATTGTATTTCTTTGCAAACCTTATCAAAACCTCATTCACTTTGTCCTGTTCGGCCATGCCATGTCGTTGCAGTTCATCATAAAAATCCTGCTGAAAAACATTGAGCCAC
>CAMLEX010000105.1 GCA_946479055.1 uncultured Bacteroidota bacterium
TGACCTGTTGCCACCCTGAAGCTGTTTCACCCGTGAAGGTAGCTTCAGCGAGTTTGGCGCCAGTACTGCTCCATAAATGACCGATATGCGTACCGGTATTGCCTGCCGCTTTATAAAAACGAAGACCAGTAATATAACCGGCTTGTGTAACGCGGAATTTTACTCCTACTTCAATAGGCTGGCCATCATTACCAAGATTTGCCGAAACAGTTGTTGTGGAAGGAAATATATTGTATGGTGTAGCTACCGCCAATGCCATTATATTGCCGCTGATCGGTGGTGTTGCGGAAGTTGTTAGGTCACTTCCCCTGCTAAATTCCTGGATTGATTGATCGTGTCTGCAGCTGATAAATAGAACTGCGCTAACCAAAAATGCGGAGATTGCCCTCTTAGAGGACCAAGGATATTGGACTTTCATCAATGGTGATTTTTTTTTGCGTTCATGTCTCAACAAGTATGCCAACCATTAACTTAGATCAATAAATTTTTATATTCAAGTAATTTAATATTCGGGTCATAGAAACCGGGCAAGATTTCCTGCCAGTTTTAAAAACATGTGTATTTCCGGATCTTTTGCTTCTACTAAGCGAAGCCGAAGTATTTCATCAATTGAAAAGAAAGAATATTAGTAAAAAAATTAGTAAAGAAGGTATTGAATGGCAATTATATTGATGCAATAACAATTGAAAAGGTATGATCCGGCGATGCTTCAGTGACCTTTATCAGCAAGCAGATAAACTAATCATGCACAAAAAAAATTGTCAATATAATTTCGTTAAAGGACTTTTGGTGTTCACTTTCAAATCTTATTAATCATGTACCGACAGATCGAATAAATAAATAAAAATGAAAAGTAAAATTGGAATTCTTTTTTCTGTAATATTTATTGCTCTTTTGTTTGGCTTTATGCCTGGGAAAAAAAAGATCCCCCTTTTAGGTATAGTAGCTCTATTAGAACAGGATAGCCTTATTTATTCATCGGGCTTTCGGATGCTGGGAGAATCGGTAGGCAAAATGCTTTCTCCATCATTAACGGAAGAACAATTTCAGCAAAATCTTATCCGTATAAAATCGGCACGATGTAAAGTATATCTGTGCAATATTTTCTTTCCCGGCAACATTAAAATTGCAGGCCCGGAGGTGGATGAGGATCGGGTATTAAGTTATGCAGATACCGTTTTTTCAAGAGCAAAAAAAACGGGTATAGGTTTTATTGTTTTAGGCAGCGGCGGGGCACGCAGGATTCCTAAAGACTATGATGTTGAAAAAGCAATGGCTGATTTTGCAGTGTTGTGCCGGAAGCTGGCTATAGTAGCAAGCAAATATGGAATTATGATTGCCCTCGAAAACCTTCAGACGGCCGAAACCAATTTTCTTACCACACTAAAATCTGCTGCAGAACTAGTGAGAGCCGTGGATCATTCAAATTTTAAATTGAATGCGGATATCTTTCACATGATGAGGGAAAGATATCCGCCACAAAGTATCGTTGATGCGGAGGATATATTAGTCTATTGTGAAATTGCTGAAAAACAAAACCGGTCATTGCCCGGCGTACAGGGCGATGATTTTAAACCATATTTAAGGGCTTTGAGAAAAGCCAAATATAAGGGTCATATTTTTATCGAAGGAAATACGAACAATCCCGGTAATGACATACCTCTTTCTTTTAAATATCTTACTAAACAGATTGAGGAGGTTTATGCTGAATAAGAACTCAGCTATCAATACAGTATTAACCAATCCCCCGCATTGGACTATCAGCAGCTCAGGACACTTCAGGACGGCTAAGATTTTCTATTGAGTACTTTGCATAACTAATGTATTGCTATGCTGTTACCAACTTTAATCAACTTCGGTTTTATTCTTCTGTTTTTTCAGTCCCGCATCATTAACTATTCTGCACAATTAAGAAATACCTAACCCGGAATCAGTTATGAAAAAAAATAAAGTATGCCTGCTACTACTATTACTATGCTTGGCGACTAATTTAATGGCACAGCAGTTGCCAAAGCTGGAGTGGACAGCGAAAACCGGTGCGAAAAAATTTCCTTCTTCCAAAAAAATATTTAGTGTCAATGATTATGGAGCGGTGAGTGATATTGTCACCGTTAATTCATCCTTTATTCAAAAGGCTATTGATGATTGTGCTGCCAAGGGTGGAGGAATTGTAACTTTTAATCCGGGCACTTATGTAACTGGTTCCATTTTTTTAAAAACAAATGTCCATTTAAGAATTGACAAGGGTGTTTTAATTCTCGGCTCGCAAAACTTTGATGACTATCCCGAAATAGCAACAAGAATTGCCGGTATTGAAACAACATGGCCCGCCGCATTAATAAATATTATTGGTGCTAAAAATGCGGCTGTAACCGGAACCGGTATTGTAAATGCAAGGGGAAAATTTTGTTGGGACAAATATTGGACGATGCGGAAAGAATATGACACAAAAGGTTTGCGCTGGATAGTGGATTATGATGCTAAACGGGTACGAACCTTATTAGTGCAAAAGTCGTCGGATATCACTATTAAAAACCTGACCTTTAAAAATGCCGGGTTCTGGACAGTTCAATTATTATACTCTGATCATTTAACTGTTGATGGGGTAGTCATTAAGAATAATGAAGACGGTAGTGGCCCTAGTACTGATGGCATTGATGTGGATTCATCAAGTTGGGTATTGATTGAAAATTGCGACATTGATTGTAACGATGATAATTTTTGTTTGAAAGCCGGGAGGGACTGGGATGGACTCCGGGTAAATATACCAACTGAATATGTGGTGATCAGGAAATGTATTGCCCGAAGGGGCGCAGGGCTGGTTACGCTGGGCAGTGAAACGAGCGGAAGTATCCGGCATATATTGGCAACTGATCTGCATGCAAAAAATACAGATAACGGGTTGCGGGTAAAATCAGCTACTACAAGGGGCGGTGTTATTGAAGATATTTATTTCCTCAATTCTGCTCTTGATTCTATTAATAATGTGTTCCAGTTTAATTTAAACTGGTATCCGGCGTATAGCTATTCCGAATTGCCAAAAGGATATGTGTATGACTCTGTTCCTGCACACTGGAAAGCGATGTTGCAGAAAGTAACACCGGCTTCAAAAGGAATTCCGGTGGCAAAAGATTTTTACATCAACAATATAAAAGCAAGCAATGCTAAAAATGCATTTGTAGCATCAGGACTGGAACAATCAACATTGAAAAATTTTAATTTTTCAAACAGCGCAATTGCGGCTGAATCGTTGGGAACAATGGAATTGACAGAAGGCTGGAAGTTTAACAACCTGAAACTGGATATTAAGAAAAAGATTGAAAAAAAAGCAACTAAGCCAGGAGGAATAGAACATGAAGAACGGCTGAAAGGATAAGAGGAGTTGAATACTATGAATTAAGAAAAATGTTCAACTCAATTTTCAATGCTCAATATTCAATTCTTTTAAAGGATTAAAGAAGGAAAATTATTAACCAGGTTAGTTGGTTATTCAAACAATCGGAAAAAGATGAAAATAAAACTCCAATTAATTTTTATTCTGCTTGCGGGATTTGCTGTTTGCTCTTCTTTTGTTTTAAGGAAAAAACAAAAACCTGTTTTCTATATTATCGGCGATTCAACAGTACGCAATGGTGATGGCAATGGGAAAAACCAGCAATGGGGATGGGGTAGTTTTATCGCTGATCATTTTGATACAACAAAAATCGGTATTCGTAATAATGCCATTGGCGGACGAAGCAGCCGCACTTTTATAACTGAAGGCCGTTGGGATAAAATTCTGGCAACACTTAAAAAAGGAGACTATGTGATCATGCAATTTGGCCACAACGACGCAGGCCCGCTGGATGATACAGCCCGTGCAAGAGGAACGATAAAAGGAATCGGTGATGAATCAAAAGAGATTTATAATCCTATCGCCAAAAAACAGGAGGTGGTTTATACGTATGGCTGGTATATCAGAAAATATATAAGAGAAGCCAAAGCAAAAGGAGCCATCGCTATTGTATGCTCCCCTATACCACGCAACGACTGGAAAGAAGGTAAAGTAATGCGGTCTTCAGAAAGTTATGCCAAATGGGCCAATGAAGTGGCTAAACAGGAAGGTGCTTATTTTATTGACCTGAATGAAATAGTAGCTTCAAAATATGAGGAGATAGGTGCGGAAAAAGTGAAACCATTCTTCCCGGTAGATCATACCCATACCAATATTGATGGCGCAAAACTGAATACAGAATTAGTAATAAAGGCTCTTAAGGAAATGAAACCGGGAAAGTTGAAAAAGTATTTACTGTAAAAAAGTTGGCGCTATGCAACTATTATTTATCAGTTAGTTCAATCATATCGCTGAACATAACAAGGAAACACGCAACTAAAAAGACAAATCGCTGTATGAAAAAATTAATGCTGCTGCTGATCGTCTCGGGATTCCTATTGCAGGTTGAAGCACAGAAAAAGCTTCCTTCCAAAAAGAAAACATTGAAAGTGCTCAGGCTTACCAATAAATATTTTATGGATAAATGGCCGGATGCCGGTAAACCTATTTTTACCAATATTGAAAGACCTTCTAATATCTGGACAAGGGCAGTATATTATGAAGGGTTGATGGCGCTTTATACAATAGACAAGAAAAAAGAATATTACGATTATGCGCTGCAATGGGGTGAAAAACATAAATGGGGTTTACGGGGTGGAGTAAAAACAAGAAATGCTGACAACCAATGTTGCGGGCAAACATATATTGACCTGTACCTGCTGGATAACAGGAACAATCCGGAAAGAGTGCAGGATATTAAAGTCTCTATTGATTCGATGAAGCTGACCAGTAAAATTGATGACTGGAATTGGATTGATGCGTTACAAATGGCTATGCCGGTTTTTGTAAAATTGGGCAACCTGTATAACGATACCAGCTATTTCAGCAGAATGTATGAGATGTATGCTTTTACCAAATTCAAACATGGCGGTAATGGTTTGTATAATCCTGCAGATAAATTGTGGTGGAGAGACAAAGATTTTGTACCTCCGTACAAAGAGCCTAATGGTGAAGATTGCTACTGGAGCCGTGGCAACGGTTGGGTGATAGCAGCACTTGCATTAACATTAGATGCTTTGCCTGAAACAGATCCGCATTACAACGAATACCTGCAGGATTTTAAAGACATGCTGACGGCCCTGCTACCTATTCAGCGTGAAGATGGTTACTGGAATGTGAGCCTGCATGATCCCAACCATTTTGGCGGAAAAGAATTAAGCGGAACGTCTTTATTTATTTATGGTCTGGCATGGGGTATTAATAATAATATACTTGATAAAAAAACATATCTCCCCGTTATTACAAAAGCATGGAATGCCATGACGAAGGAATGTGTGCACCCGGATGGAAAATTAGGATATGTGCAGGGGACAGGTAAAGAACCTAAGGATGGTCAGCCGGTAGGTTACGATAAAACGCCCGATTTTGAGGATTATGGGTTGGGTTGTTTTTTGTTGGCAGGAAGCGAAATTTATAAGTTAAAATGATCAGCCTCATTGCTTAATCTGTTCAACATGAGGCGTTTTTTATATACTCCTGGTATTATTTGATTTAAGAAATGGCCGGAACCAAATGCCAGGCGAAATCCCTGGAAGTTGGTAAATATTTATAGCAGCTTTGTCCCCTGAAGCATGCCTCCATCTTCCAAATAAAATAGCTGATTCTACCTGAATGGAATATTGTCTTATAGGCATATCTACTTACTTTTGGTATGCCATTTCAAACCAAAAACTATTGCCATGAAAAAGTCAGTATGCTTCATTTGCCTGATAATGGCTCTTGCATTATCCAACGCAGCTCCAGCACAAGGGATCTTAAAAAAAATCAAAGACAAAGTAAACAAAGCGGTTGATAAGTCCGTTGACAAAGAAGTAGAAAAGAAAACCGGAGTTCCATCTGAATCATCGCAAACCGGGAATGATAATAGCAACAGTAATAACTCAACAGGCAAACCTACCAATAAAGGCGGTGGAGGCCTTACCAATACAGAACCACCCGATGTAAAAGCACAGATGACTGAAGCCGAGACAGCACATGGTGCAAAGAATTACAGCGATGCCCGTTATTCTTTACAACAGGCATTAATGGGTGTCGAGATTCAATTGGGGCGGCAAATATTAAAATCATTACCGGCCACTGTTGTATCTGTACCTGCAGATACTTTGCAGGATAAAGTAATGAGTACACAATGGGGCTGGAACAATCTGAGCATTCAGCGTGTATATATAAAGGACGACAAACAGCTAACCATAACTATCGGAAATAATAGTCTGTATTCCGGAATGATGAGTATGTATTTTTCCAATGCGGGGATGATGGAAGCCAATGCTGAAAAGCAAAACTTTAAACAGGTTAAGGTAAAAGGGAATAAAGCGGTCATACAATATGACGACAGTAAAGGTTATACATTGATCATGCAGATGGGACAAACCTCTATGATTGTATGGGAATGTATAAACTTTGCCAATGAGCAGGAAGTAATGACTGCCGCCAATAGTTTTGACATTGACGGCATTAAAAAAATGTTAGGTGAACAATAATTAATCACACTGCAAACTATTTTTATGAAATGAGCCATGATAATGCTTGTCACCAGTCGTGATGATTATTTATGGCGAATTCCATTTGGCCACAAAACAATAAAAAATAAACAAATGAAACAGCTCATTATATTATTCGCCCTTTTCTCCTTTGCTAAAATTGGGTTAGCCCAGGATTTTGCCAAAGATATGGCCACCGCAAAAGCTGCCTACAATGCAGGTAAACTGGAAGAAACACATTTTGCATTGCAACAGGCCATGCAGGAAATTGACATTATAATTGGCAAAGAAGTTTTGAAGTTATTGCCACTTAAAATGGATTCTTTAACTACTAATCCAAAAGATGATAATGTTGCTTCCAATGTGGGTTTTATAGGAGCGACCATTCATCGGAGTTATGGAAAATACACAAAGAAGGCTGATTTGTCTATCATCAGCAATTCTCCTTTGGTTGCCATGTTGAATACTTTCCTGAATACACCCATGTTGGGTGGAATGATGAACGACGGTAACACCAAAACTGTTAAAGTGCACGGATATAAAGCCAGGTTAGAAAAAAAACCGGGCAACGAAGAAGGTAAAAATGATTACGAATTGCAAGTACCACTCGGTAGTGCCCTGATTACTTTTACGGTTGATGATTGCAGCGATACAGAAATTCTGGCTATGGCTAATACAATTCCTTTGCCGCAGATCGCCAAATTGATACAGTAAAGGATAAGATATTTTGAAGTTATAAACAGTGCATTTCAAATCGGGTAGCTATCTGATTTGAAATGTAACCGTATAAGTATGGCATCGACCATAACGACAAACTCCCAAACTAAAACGGTTTCCCTATCTTCGCAGCGCAAAAAAATAGTAATTCATGCTGCCTAAGTATAAACGTATTCTGCTAAAACTTTCCGGTGAATCTTTAATGGGGGACAAGAATTTTGGAATGGATACCGCTGTCATATCTCAGTATGCCCAGGATATTAAATCCATTACAGAATTAGGTGTACAGGTAGCCGTGGTAATTGGCGGTGGCAATATTTACCGGGGTATGAATGAAGCTGAAACAGGCATAGAACGGGCACATGGTGATTATATGGGGATGCTGGCTACCGTTATTAATGGAATGGCATTGCAGGCCGGGTTGGAAAAAGTAGGCGTTTATACAAGATTGCAGAGTGCCATTAAAATGGAGCAGATAGCTGAACCTTATATCCGCCGCAGAGCGATCCGCCACGTAGAAAAAGGTCGTGTGGTGATTTTTGGTGCAGGCACAGGTAATCCCTATTTTACTACGGATACAGCAGGATCCTTGCGTGCCATTGAAATAAAAGCGGATGTAATCTTAAAAGGAACCCGTGTAGATGGCATTTATACAGCCGATCCTGAAAAAGACCCAGCTGCTACAAAATTTAATACGATCACTTTTCAGGAGTGTCTTACCAGCAACCTGCGGGTTATGGATATGACGGCATTTACCCTTTGTATGGAAAATAATTTGCCCATCATCGTTTTTGATATGAACAAAGAAGGCAACCTACGCCGTGTTGTAACGGGTGAAAAAGTAGGTACATTAGTCAGTAGCTAAATCTTACTAACCAGGCCTTGTGTTCATGGAATTTTTTCCTTTCTCTATAACTGGATGAAGATCATACATTTCCCAATTTTTCTTCTTTAAGCGGTACGACCGGTAATGACGACTATTCCTGCTTGTTTCGGTAAACAGTTTAAGGGCGGGCAAAATTTGCAGCAAGGGTATTCTTATTTTTAAATATAGCAGTTATCTTGTGTGTTCTTACCCACTCTTGTGAAAAACAATTAACCGGTGTCTGGTTAATTTTTTTTAGTTTCAGATAATCATTTTTAATCATAGAATTATGTTGGCCGCCAGTCTTACACTCTCCATTCTTGAGATTATTTTATTACTGTTTGGAGCAATTATTTTGGGCGTTACTATTCATTTTTTTATTGCCAGTAATAAAAGCCTGAAAGCAACTACGGCTGAATTGGAAAAGACCAACCAGGTACAGGACGAATGGAAGGTTCGTTATTTTAATGATATGGAAGTACGGGACAAAGAAATTTCGGCAGTCAAGGAAAAATTGCTGGAAGCCGAAGAGAATGTCAAAATTTTTTCAATGGAGACCCAGGAGATGTTCCGGCAAAAAAAGGCATTGGAAATGGAAATAGCCAGTATGCAAAAAGAGGCTCCACATCATACAGAAAAAGAAAGGCCGGATGATTACCTGGAACAATTGCGCCAGGCGCAAAACAGCCTGATAGAACAAAATCAAAAGATCAACCAGCTTCTTGAAAATATAGATGTGATCAAAGAAAAAGAGGAAATGCAAAGAGAAATGATGCGTAGTAATGAAGAATTAGCAGCCCAGGTTGGTAACATGAGAGCGCAATTAGCCGAAAAGGAGAATGAAATAAATCATATCCGGCAAAAAGAACAATTGACAAGCGAAATGAAATCAATGCTGGATAGTACTTACCATGAGTTTAACACATTGCAGGGGAAGATACTTAAGCTGGAATCACAACTTAATTCTTCCAAACGGATGAATATGGAATATGAAGATATGAAAGAAGCACATTCCAGGATGAGCAGGGATTTTGAAGATCATAAAACGAAAGTGAATGCTCTGTCTAATGAAAATCAGCAACTGCAAATACAGTTAGCCGATGTTGAGGACAAACTAAGAGAAGCGAATTTTCAAAGACAACAATTGCAAAAACGGGTAGCCTACCTTGAAGAATTAAATAACGATTTACAGGTAGTTTCAGATACCAATAAAAAACTGGAAAGTCAGCTAAGAAGAGTAGGGGAACTGGAAAGCATGCTGAATGTGGTATCCGAAGAAAGAGATCAGTTACGTAACCGTGGGTTATAAAACAGTTGACGAAAATCATAAGCAAAGAAGCCCTTTCAAGGGCTTTTATCATTTCAATGCATTTGCAAAGCAATTAACTTTGCTGCTCAAACAATATGTGATATGCAAAATGATATTGCCGGAATACGAAAAACCTATTCACAAAAAACATTATCAGAAGAATCAAGTGACTCCAATCCAATCACACAATTTGATAAATGGTGGAAGGAAGCCGTTGCTTCAGATATAGAGGAAGTGAATGCAATGACTTTGGCCACTGCTTCTGCAGATGGTATACCGTCTGCAAGAATTGTTTTATTAAAAGGATTTTCCGAAAAGGGTTTTGTTTTTTTTACAAACTATGATAGTTTCAAGGGAAAGCAATTGCTTGAAAATCCAAAAGCCTGTTTGGTTTTTTTCTGGAAAGAACTGGAACGCCAGGTAAGGATTACCGGTATTGTTCAAAAGACAAGTGATCAGGAAAGCAATGAATATTTTTATTCAAGACCGTATGAGAGCCAGTTGGGAGCCAGTATATCTCCACAAAGTACCGTTATTGAAAACCGGGAGTGGTTGGAAAACAGGTATAGCGAATTTGAAAAACAAAGTTCAAAACTTACTATTCAACGTCCTTCGCATTGGGGAGGATTTATAGTGAAGCCGGTTATCATCGAGTTTTGGCAAGGCCGGCCATCACGCCTGCACGACAGGATAGAATATTCATTACAGGAAAATGGTGAATGGATGCTTATAAGATTAGCCCCATAAACGAACTGCCAATTACGAAGTACGAGGTACGAACATTTCTAACTTCGTAGTTCGTACTTCATACATCGTACCTTATTCAGGCTTCTTTCTTTGCAGCAGCTTTCTTTGCTGGTGTAGCTTTTTTAGCGGGACGGGTTTTGCCAAATGATCCCTTGAAGCGTTTACCCTTTGCTGTTTTTTTATCTCCTCTGCCCATAATTGTTTTTTGTTTTTAGATCTACGAAGGTAAGATGTTTAATATTAAAAAAGCTCCGGTACTGAAGCGCCGGAGCTTTTAATACTGTAATGGTGCAATTACATCTTTGCAGACAATTCTTTACCGGCTTTAAACTTAGCTACTTTACGGGCTTTAATTTTAATAACAGCGCCTGTTTGTGGATTACGGCCGTTGCGGGCAGCTCATTTTGATACGG
>CAMLEX010000106.1 GCA_946479055.1 uncultured Bacteroidota bacterium
TTGTATTTTTCACAAACGTGCTGCAACGCATTGGTCTTGCAAAACGAATGACCGCAAATACTTTCCGGTGATCCAAAAAAATAAGAAGGCAGGTTTACTTCGCCGGTCGCCCTGCCTTCAAAAAACTCCAGTTGATGGGCTACAGAAAAATCTGCATCGATCTGTTGTTTTATATAATTGGTAACAAGAGTATAACTATGACTGATAATGCCTACCAAGTAGCCTTTCTGCTTGTAGCATTTCACCACTTCTTTTATGTTCTCAGCCATTTCCATATTACTTATAACATGTAACAGGTCATCTATCGTTTTGTTTTTTAATAATAAGCCAATTCTTTTTGTAAGAATAATAGGATCTTTTTCACTAAACCGCAACTCATCTAATTTTGGTTTAAACCCAAAAGCATCTGCACATTCATTTATAAACCGGTTTATCAAAATTGTATCATCCATATCAAACACAATCATTTTATGATATACCGAAAGATTTTCCCGCAATGCATTATTCATTTCCCGTTGTATAGCTTCCAATGAATTTACGTTTTCTTTTGTAAATTCATCAGTGTGATATCGCTGAGCCCTACTGATAATAGCACGGGATACTTCGCCGCTCATTTTTCCCAATGCTTCCCAGGGTTTGCTCTTATTTTCTATATAGCCGATATTTACTTCCCTCACTCTTGCTTTCATAAGATACATATCAATAAGAATGCCTATATCTACCCCATAGTCATTGAAGAATTCCATTTTCCTGAAAAATGATTTTTTTCCAGCAATCATTCCGCTCAGCGGCTGAGAAAAATGCGATAAACCTGGGAAAATAATGGCGAGTAAAGGTTTTGCAACAAGTTCTGTTACCCTTCCGGCATTCCGTGCAAAAGCACCTTTTACAAAATCCGCTTCGTTATTCAGTAAAGGTGCAGCTAGTTTCGCAATCGATCCGTCCGGATAAGGATCAATATCAGCATCCAAAAAAATAATAAATTCATTGGTTGATGCATCGATTCCTTCTTTCATAGAAATTCCCTTACCCCTCGATGCGCTAATGATTACAGTAGCTCCTGCTTCTGTGGCTATTGATTTTGTATTATCTTCAGATTTATCATCTACTACAATAACTTCTGTAACCCCTGGTTCTGATAAACAATATTTAACTACTTGCCTGATTGTATTTTCTTCATTTAATGCAGGGATGATAACAGTTAGCATAATTTCTTTTCTTTTCGTGAATATTGGTATCTGATTAAACCTGTCTATAAAGCAGTGTGGCCTGGATATAATATGATACTCTTTTGCAAATATCAGACCTGAAAGAGTCTGTGTCGCGAAGCCCGGATTGTAAGGACTACTAAACGAGTATTTGGAAGGTAGTTATAATATCATAAACATGCAGGGAAAAGTCATTAAAAAAACATTAAGCCAGTATGAATAATATTTAACAGGTATAAGTTTAGAGATACAAACAGGATAGAAAAAAGGAATAAAAAAAGTCCGGCTATATTATAGCCAGACTTTGAAAGCGTCGAGTATGTTGTTATTGATTAATAATCGTTACCATATCCACCACGGTCACGGTTGTAGCCGCCACCGCCGCCTTTGTTATAACCACCGCCGCCGCCGCTGCCGCCTTTTTTAAAGCCGCCGCCACCGCCGCCGTTGCCAAAGCTTCTTTTCTTGAAGCCACCACCGCCACCTGAACCACCACCTTCTGGTTTAGGACGGCTTTCGTTAACAACGATGTTACGACCGTCAACTTCGCTGCCATTTAAAGCTGCGATAGCTGCCTGAGCCTGGTCATCGTTTGCCATTTCTACAAAACCAAAGCCTTTGCTGCGGTTAGTGAATTTGTCGTTAACGATTTTAGCAGAGATTACTTCGCCATGAGCGGCGAAAAGGTTGGAAAGATCCTGATCTTTCAAGTTCCAACTAAGGTTTCCTACGTAAATGTTCATTTTGAGAAATTTAAAAAATAAAAAAAGTGCTAACAGTAAACAGTAACCGATGAACATTCTACGTTTATTTCGAAACGTTCAGGACTTATAAAACTGTAAAGAACACCAAGACGATACAAAATAACGGATTTTTTTTTGACAATTTGTCAATTTATTGTAAGGGAGAAAGTCCTGAAGGAGCCAATTACCTTTAAACTATTGATTTTAAGGGACAAATGAACCGAGAAGGCATAAAAAAGTCCTCAAAAATGAGGACTTTTACAATAAATTTCTATATCCTGTCTATTGTTCTGATAAAGAAAAATTATTTATTCAGCTGATACTTCGAATTCTACTTCAGTTGAATGGCCATTACCAAAATCAATTGTTGCTTTGTAAGTACCCAATTCTTTTACTTCATCAACGATATTGATTTTTTTACGATCAATCTCATATCCTTTTTGTTCACGGATAGCACGGCTTAGCTGCAATGAAGTAACACTACCGAAGATTTTACCACTGGTTCCTGTTTTCGCACCCAATTTTAATGGAGTTTCTTTCAGTTTAGCTATTACACTGTTTATTTCAGCCAGCATTTTAGCCTCTTTCTTTGCTACCTGTTTCAGCTTTTCTTCCAGTTGTTTGCGATTGCTAGGGCTGCTTTCGATAGCAAGCTGACGTGGAAACAGGAAGTTACGGGCATACCCGTTTTTTACTTTTACTAATTCATTCTTAGCACCCAGGTTATCTACATCCTGAATTAATATTACATCCATGATTTTCTTTTTGTTCACCAACCCAGTATCGCTATAATTGATACTGTCTCTTTCAAGATTAAAGCGGGTGTAATAGTAATAATTCCGATTTGAAAAACTTAAACTATTAAACCTTTAAACTTTTCTCTCCAGGTTAGGGTGAGGTTATTTTAAAAGGTCTGTTACGTAAGGTAATAATGCCATCTGACGGGCTTTTTTAATCGCATCAGAAACTTTGCGCTGATATTTCAGGCTGTTTCCGGAAAGACGACGTGGCAACAATTTGCCTTGCTCGTTCAGAAATTTTTTCAGGAACTCTATATCTTTATAATCGATATAGCGCATGCCGTACTTTTTGAAACGGCAGAATTTTTTTACCCTTTTGTCGCTTTTTATTGCGGTCAGGTATTTGATTTCATTTTTTGCCATGTCTTAAGCCTCCACTGCTTTTTCAATTCCTGTTTTTACGCCACTTCTCTTTTTAGCATTGTACTCGACGGCGTATTTATCGAGTTTGGTACATAAGTGACGGAGCACAGCTTCGTCACGCAGAAGCTGGATCTTCAGCTTCTCATTGAAGTCGGATGGCGCAATGTATTCCAGTACCCAGTAAAGACCAGTGGTCTTTTTCTGAATTGGATACGCCAGTGATTTTAGTCCCCAGGGATTTTCTGCTACTATTGAGCCACCGTTTTCGGTAACCAGTGCAGCGAATTTCTTTTGTTCTGCTTTGAACTCATCATCGCTCAGAACAGGGGTAAAAATCACCATCAATTCGTAATTGTTCATTTACGTGTGTTTGTGATTATAAAATTGTTTAATCCCGCAACCCTTTTGGCTACGGGGCGGCAAAGATAAGTATTTGAAATCAGAACAGGGAAGGTGGTGAGAAGTATTTTTGGGCCAGCTGCAGTTCCCTGATTAAGCTTCGTTGCGTCGCACTCTTCATCTTTCTGTTCGCTATTCAGCTTAACTAAGTAGTTGGTTTTTAACCGGTAATTATCAACTCACAGGGTTCGATTTTTCGCTTTTACAAACAAATTCCTCTTTTAGTAAAGAGCATTTTAATTTCAGCCTTCGGCCGGTCTGCAATCAATTACTCTCAATTGAAGACTTTTTTCTCCGTTCCATTCATTCACATCAATTTTAAATACTACATCAACCGGTTGATTGTGCTTTAAACATTCATACTTCTCAGCCATATTAAAACCAATACCGGTAAAAGTGATATTATTTTTTCGCAACGAAAAACGAACATGCTGTTCTTTTACAATTTTTGAATAACCGGTATCAACTACATTTTTTGCAATAAAAATAGGCCGAAGATTTTCCGGGCCAAATGGTTCCATCTGGCAAAGAATATTGTAAAATGGCCAGGTAATATCTTCAAATGAAATTTCAGCATCAATTACTATTTCCGGCACTAATAGATCGGGATGAATAGTTGAAGACACAATTTCTTCAAACTTATTTCTGAACGCATCAACCTTATCAATTTCAAGCGTCATACCTGCAGCGGCAAAATGGCCGCCATAACCAAGCAGGTGTTCTTTACATGCATGGATAGCTTCATAAAGATTAAAGCCCGGAACACTTCTCGCACTGCCTGCAGCAAATTCACCCGATTGAGTAAGAATAATAGTAGGACGGTAATATTGTTCTATTACCCTGGACGCTACTATCCCCACTACGCCTTTATGCCAATGAGGTTGAAAAAGTACCGCTGATTTATTATTTATCCATTCACCATTTGCTTCAATCAAAGCCAAAGCTTCCTGTGTAGTGTTACTGTCAGCTTCTTTTCTATCCGTATTGTCGCTATGCAGCATCTCGGCATATTGCAGTGCCTGGTTATATGTATCCGCAATGAATAATTGTACTGCCTTACTCGCATCGTCCATTCTCCCTGCTGCATTTACTCTTGGTGCAATGATGAAGACCAAATTGTGAATGTGTAATTCCCCCTGCAATCCGCTTAAATGGCATAAAGCTTTTATACCATTATTGGGATTTTCATTTGCTTTTTTTAAGCCATGAAATGCCAATATTCTATTCTCTCCTGTTATGGGAACAATATCCGCAGCAATAGCAACAGCAACAAGGTCAAGAAACTCGTAAATATCTTCTTGCGGCAAGTTCATTTTTTCTGCCAATGCAGTTATCAGTTTAAAGCCAACACCGCAACCACATAATTCTTTATAAGGATAATTACAATCTTTTTGTTTGGGATTTAAAATAGCTACTGCTGGCGGAAGTTCTTCATCGGGCATATGATGGTCGCAAACAATAAACTCTATTCCCAATCCTTTGGCGTAGGTAATGAGATCAATTGATTTGATGCCACAATCCAACGAAATGATCAATGTAAACCCATTCTCTTTGGCAAAATCAATTCCTGCCTTACTTACACCATATCCTTCGCGGTAACGGTGTGGAATATAAAAATCTAGAATGGAATGATTTTTTTTTAAAAACCGGTACATACTTGCTACCGAGGTTGTACCATCGACATCATAGTCGCCGAATACTAATATTTTTTCGTTGCTTTTAAAAGCGTATAGTATCCTTTCCACTGCTTTATCCATGTCTTTCATCAGCCATGGATCATGCAATTGTGTTAATTGCGGACGAAAAAAATCTTTAGCTCTATCAAAAGTTTCAATACCACGCTGTGAAAGTATCTTACAAAAAAGTGGGTGAATATTTAAAGCCTTTTGTAATGAAGCTGTCTGCTGCTTATTATCCGATAATATTGTCCATCTTTTTTGCATAATAAATTTGTCGGCGATCCGAAGTTCTTTCCCTGATTAATATTTTCTATCCGTTACATACAAAACGAGATTCTCCAATCCCTTCCTGGCCTCATTTTCAGGAAAGGATTGGAGAATATTCAACGCATCTTTTTTGTATTCATTCATTTTCTCAGTAGCATAAGCAATACCGCCTGCTTCTTTTACTTTGTTGATCACCCAGTTTACTTTTTCCTTGTCCTGGTTCTTGTTTTTTACAATATAAATAATCTCTCTGCGTGTTTTTTTATCTATAGTGTTCAGTGTATAAATAAGCGGCAACGTAAGCTTTTTCTCTTTGATATCATTCCCGGTAGGTTTACCTATATTGTCACTTGAATAATCAAACAGATCATCCTTGATCTGAAAAGCAATCCCTGTTTTTTCGCCAAACAACCTCATCTTTTCTGCAATGGATTCATCGTTACTGGTGGACCATGCCCCCGCAGAGCAGGCAGAAGCCAGAAGAGAGGCCGTTTTATTTCGGATAATTTCAAAATAAATTTCTTCACTTAAATTCAGGGAACGGGATTTTTCAATTTGCAAAAGTTCGCCCTCACTCATTTTTCTGACGGCATCGGATAGTATATGAAGAATTTTGTGATCATTATGATCAAGGGACATTAAAAGGCCTTTTGCCAGTAAATAATCTCCCACAAGTACAGAAACCTTATTTTTCCAAAGGGCGTATACGGAAAAAAAACCTCTTCTTTCCTCGGAATCATCCACTACATCATCGTGTACCAGCGTTGCTGTATGCAATAGTTCAACAAGAGAGGCGGCCCGATAGGCTGGTTCTGTTATTTCGCCGCAAAGTTTAGCTGAGAGAAGTACGAACATGGGGCGGATTTGTTTGCCCTTTCGTTTTACAATATAGCGCATGATGCGATCCAGAAGTGGGGTCTGGCTTCGTACCGCTTCTCTAAAACGGGATTCAAATATCTTCAGTTCGCTTTCTATTAGTCCAATGGGAAGGCTCATATGTTAAAAATGGCAATTTACGCCGCAAAAAATAAATCAGTAAACAGCTTGAAAAAACAGCCGTTTTTTTGACTAAGTAATTGAAAAATAACAGCAAACCAAGCAAATAATTTTCACAAAAATTTGGTTATTATGGTTCAAGTCATATTTTTGCTTTTTATTAGGACAATGTTTTCTCAATCTTAATCCTTAGTTATGATAAGCAAAAAGTACACATTATTGGCAGGTTTATTCTGTCTGCTGGCATCATTCTGCTTTGCGCAAACAAAAGTTGGCGGCGGTTATGATGTTTCAGATTCTTCTGTTGTCCCGTCTAAAAGAATGCCTCAGCACACTGAGTTTCTGAACGGAACAAATAATTTTCCTGCAAAACCACGTAATCAATGGGAAATTGGTGTTAAAGGCGGAGCCTTCACTGTAAGTGGTGATTTACCTTCAGTTTTTCCAACATTAGGTTTTGGTGTCCATGTTAGAAAAGCATTTGGTTATGTGTTTTCTATGAGACTTGAATATTTGCATGGTACAGGTAAAGGGCTGAATTGGAAGCCTTCGAGCTATATTCCTCCGAGACCTGACAATCCATGGTCTGCAGCAGGTTACAGCGGTGCTTATTATAATAATTATAAGACCGCGGTTAATGATTTGTCTTTGCAAGGTGTTGTAACGCTAAATAATATCCGATTTCATAAAGCAAAGACTGGATTTAACATGTATGCGTTTGGGGGTATTGGTGGAACTATTTATGATACTAAAGTAAATGCATTAAATGGTGCCACCCCATATGATTTTTCAGGCATTAACGGTGGTGTTTATAAAGACCGGAAAGACACTCGCAAAGATTTGAAAGACTTATTGGATGATTCTTATGAATCACCTGCTGAAAATCATGGCGTAACTCGTCCAAAATTGTTTGGCGATACATTTAAGCCTTCCGGAAATATTGGTCTAGGAGTAGCAATTAAGCTGAGCAATAGGATAAACGTAGCAATTGAAGATCGTGTAACATTTATAAAAGATGATTTACTCGATGGTCAGCGTTGGACTGAGCAAGGAACTCTTACCCCTGATTTCGATTCATATAATTATGCCACAGTTGGTTTGAACTTTAATCTCGGTGCTAAATCTGTTGAGCCATTGTGGTGGTTGAATCCTTTGGATTATGCATATAGCGAAATCCGCAACCCACGCCTGATGAGATTGCCTAAACCTGTTTTGCCTGATGCTGACGGCGATGGTATTACAGATCAGTTCGATCAGGAACAAACTCCTGCGGGTGTTCCTGTTGATTCTCATGGTGTGAGCCGCGATACTGATGGCGATGGCGTTCCTGATTCAAAAGATAAAGAACTGATTACACCTACTTCTTGCCAACCAGTTGATGCTGATGGTGTAGGTAAATGTCCTTGCCCAAGCGAAGATTGCTTTAAAGATTACATTAAAGCTGGTGCTAATGCTTGTGCAGAGAAATTGGGTGCATTACCAAGTATCTCTTTCAAAAAAGGATCTAATGCGTTGAGTGAAGATAATAAAGCAGTATTAGCTACTGTAGCTTCTAAATTGCGCAACAGCCCGGAATGTAAAGTAGTGGTTGTCGGTTATTGCTCTTCAAGTAAAAAAGAACAACAATTAAGCTGGGATCATGTAAATAAAGTGATCACTCATCTTGTAGAAAAAGAAGGCCTGAGTGCAGATCGCTTTATCTTTAACTACGGTCAGGAAGGTGGCGATTGCGATACAGTTGATCTGCGCGGTGCTGCTGAAGGTGAAGAAGGTCCAAATACTGTGGCTCCTCCTCACCCGAACCTTCGTAAAAAATAAAAAGTTGGCGATTACTTTTTGCTGATAGACAAGCCCTTCCGAAATTTCGGAAGGGCTTTTTTAATCGCGGGTTATCGCAAATAATTAGGGATTTCCGGGATTATTATATTAAATCCTCAAAATCAGATTAACCCTTAGAATTCCTGATCCTCTTTATCAAAACCTTAACTGCTTGATTTTGGCCGCTTATCTTTTTTACATAAGTTTTGTTTGTATCTATTAACTTTGCACACCTTTATGCGTATTATACCTGTATTGATAGCAATCCTTTTTATTAGCAGTTGTGGGAAAAGCATTAATAAAGTACTTAAAAGCCCGGATCCGGAATACAAGCTCCGAATTGCGGAAAAATACTTTGTACAAAAAAAGTATAGTAAGGCTCAGGTACTTTATGAAGATGTGATGCCTTTTTATAAAACCAGGACTGAGTTCCAGGATATTTATTATAAATACGCTTATTGCGCCTATAACCAGGCAGATTACCTGAATGCTGAGAATCTGTTTAAGACCTTTCTGGAAATATTTCCCAATAGTCCCAAAGCAGAGGAAATGGACTATATGAGAGCTTACAGCTATTTTAAACAGTCGCCTAAACCGGAGTTGGACCAAACAAATACGATTAAGGCAATGGGTATGATGCAGGTTTTTATTAATACGCATCCGGGATCAGCCAGAAACAAAGAAGCTTCTGAAATAATAGATATATGCAGGTCAAAACTGGAAATCAAGGATTATAAGAGTGCTAAATTGTATTTTGATATGGGGCAATTTCGTGCTGCAGGTGTTGCATTTACTACATTGCTGAATGGATACCCGGAGTCTGGAAAAGCCGATGAATACAAACTAATGATTATAAAATCGTATTTTCGGTTTGCAGAAATGAGTATTGAAACGAAGAAAACGGAAAGATTTGAAAAAGTGATCAATGAATGTGAAGATTTCGTTGACCGGTTTCCTGAAAGTAAATTGCGCAAAGAAGCTGAAGATTATTTGAATTTATCTCAAACAAATATTAAAAATTTAAGAAATGAGCAAGTTAAGACGTCAGCTTAGTGCTGGTATTGCCAATAATGTGGAGACAAAAAGCCTGGACGATCTGAGAAAAAAAACAGGTAATTTATATGAGTCTATTGCTATTGTTGCAAAAAGAGCAAACCAGATTAATATATCCCTGAAAGAAGAACTTCATAATAAACTGGATGAATTTGCCAGCCATACCGATAGCCTGGAAGAAATTCATGAAAATAAAGAACAGATTGAAATATCCCGTGCATATGAAAGAATGCCAAATCCTGCATTGCTTGCTACACAGGAGTTCATGGATGAAAAAGTGTACTTCCGTAAAGGAGAAGATCAACTGTTTGACTAAGCAGTTTTAGTTATAAAGTAATCTATTTTGGCGATCCAGTCCGGCTGGATCGCTTTTGTATTTTATAAGTAAATGGATAATTTTGGAGATGATGGAGGGAAAAAAAATATTACTAGGTATTACGGGTAGTATAGCCGCTTATAAGGCTATTTACCTCGTTCGGCTGCTGGTAAAAGCAGGAGCAGAAGTAAAAGTGATAATGACCCCATCAGCGAAAGATTTTGTTTCTTCTCTTACACTTTCTACACTAAGCCATAATACTGTTCTTACTGACCTTTTTGATGAGCAAAGCTGGGCCAATCATGTTATGCTGGGCCGTTGGGCCGATCTAATGCTTATTGCGCCGCTTAGCTGTAATACACTTGCTAAAATGGCGCATGGGCAATGCGATAACCTTTTGCTGGCTACCTGGCTTTCCGCTACCTGCCCGCTGGTTGTAGCTCCGGCAATGGATGAAGACATGTGGCATCATCCTGCCACAAAACAGAATCTCCGGCAACTGGAATCTTTTGGAAGTAAAGTAATCCCGGTAGATAAAGGGGAACTGGCCAGTGGTCTGTATGGCGATGGAAGAATGGCAGAGCCGGAACAGATCATTCAATTTATTCATGACAATTTTTTTTTGAGTCGCCCACTCGCAGGTAAAAAAGCACTTGTTACAGCCGGACCTACATACGAAGCCATAGATCCTGTTCGTTTTATTGGCAATCATTCGTCGGGAAAGATGGGGATAGCAATTGCGAAAGAATTATATAGACGGGGTGCTGATGTTTCGCTGATTCTGGGACCTGTAGCTTCCAATTTTTCTGATAATGGCATCGACCTGGTTAGAGTTACTTCAGCTAATGATATGTATAAAGCTTGTCATCAAATATTTGAAGAAACAGACATTGCAATCATGGCAGCCGCAGTAGCAGATTATATGCCGGTAACAAAAGCAGAACAGAAGATTAAAAAGAAGGACGATAACC
>CAMLEX010000107.1 GCA_946479055.1 uncultured Bacteroidota bacterium
TTAAAGGAAAACCGATGTGGTATTTTGCAATGGGAGTTGACTTCTGATCGCAGACTACACAGATAATTTAAGATTACACGAATAACAAAATCCCTCCGCAATTCGGAGGGATTTTTTTGTCAATAGTAGTACGGAAGAGCGAAAAACCAACATCAACTGAAAATTCTTACCACTGAATTTTCTTTGAGAAATGCATGATTACTGCCAATGTCAGGAACAACCCAATGCTTCCCAGCAATAAAGAATAATCCTGCAATTGAAGTATAGTAAAAATGTATGAGTACATCAGCACCAAAACAACACCAAGAACAGTTGTGAGTTTTGATGATTGAAGAAGCCCTTTTACAAACCAGGCTATCAATCCTACTGTTGCTGCTGAAGCGATGATATAGGCCGTATTAAATCCTGTATACTCAGAAATGGATAATAATAAAGTATAAAAAAGTATCAGGGCCAAACCGATCAATGCATATTGAAATGGGTGAACCGATTTTTTATTCACGGTTTCAATAATAAAAAAAGCGGCGAACGTAAGTAGTATACAAAGAATGGCATACTTCACCGAACGCATGGTTTTCTGGTAACCATTAACAGGAATAAAAAGATCAGCACCAAAAGAAGCGGATTGAAGATTGTAAGTATTTTCTTTCCAGGCCTGCGGAAAATTTCTTGTATTAGCAAGGCTTTTCCAGGTAGCAACTAAACCGCTGTCACTGATTCGATGATCTGGTAATTGTCCACCGGTAAAACTTGGATCGGGCCAGGTAGAATTTAATTTTACAGTCGTTTCTTTTCCTACCGGGGTAAATAGCAATTGCTCGGATCCATTGATTGAAATAGAAGAGGAAAATTTGATTGCAATATCCGGTGATGTGTTTACCTGTGCCATAAACCCTTCCTTCATCACACCATTATTTATGGCCGAAGGATTAAGTGTAACTGTTGAATCATTCCAAACCAGGTTGATCTCTTCTTTCAATCCTTTGCTATCTGCAAGGTCCATGCATACATAAGCTTCATTCCACAAAACCTGCGCAGGATCGATCTTTAACTGCTGCAAAGGAATTGAATTAAACTTTCCACTCATTTTGATCTCCGAAGAATATAACATCACCTGGAAAATACCCCGATGACGTTCTTCGGGTTTTACTTTTGATTCAACAATTAAATTATCCGGTAGTATATACGCCAGTTTTTTTAAAATCACTACCTGGCCTTTCTCACCGGTTACTGTTTCATTATAAGGCAATACCAGAACCGGCCCGGTAATATTTTGCCGTCCAGCCCATTTACTGCTGACCTCGGTGAATGCTTCTTTTTGCCTTGCTTCTCTTTCGGTGATCACGTTCTGTACAAAATAGGCGGGTATCAGCAAGAGTAATACCAGCCCTCCGATCAATAACCCTTTGATGAGCAATTTGCTTTTTTGCCAGACATTTGTTACAACTGTTTCCATTTTTTATTTGATTTTTATTTAGTGATTGGCATGTGAAAATTTTCTGCCAGTTTTTTTATTGTGATATAGAGTACGGTCATAAAAACCGCATATACGGCTATCATTCCCCATTCCATTTTATTCCTCAACGGGTGAAACAACACTTCGAACATTTCTTTGAAAAGAGAAAAAGGTTGTGCGATGATATCCCAACTATTAAAGCGCAGATAACGGCCGATATAAATTCCAAAGGCGTTTAGCCACATTACAATAAAGATTATGAAAAGCGAAAAGCGCCGTCCACTTATGCTTTCTAATATAACTTCAGTTCTTCGTATGGAAACAATGCCCAATACGATCCCATTCCAGGCAAAAGAAAATATCAATAACAGATCAAACCATTTGGGCGCGGAATCAAATTTATCAAGGTGAAAAAGATCGGTAAGTATGTAAAAAGAGTTGGGAATAAACAACAGCCATACAAATAAAACAATGGCCAGTTCTCTTTTACGTTGGGCAAAACGCTCTAGTGTAGGTAGCCATTCAGTAATTGCAAAAGGAATAAAAGCGAGAAAAAGGTTCCATACAAGGAAGAGGTAGGTAAGATCTCCTGTAATAAATATTCGTGCACATAACAACAAACAACTAAATCCACAGGAAATCAGCAGCCATTGCTGAATATTCAGGTTTAGTGAAATGTCTTTTTCTCTAATCGACTTATAAAGCATATAAAAATAGTTTAGGTATAAAAACAATGGCACCCGTCACAAATGCAGTGATAGCAGCTACCAATACAGCGCCAGCCGCCATATCCTTGATCAATTCTATTTTTGAATTTCTTTCTGTTGAAATAAAATCCATTATTCTTTCAATTACGGTATTAAATATTTCCGCTGCCCATACAAAACCAGTTACGATTATTAGAGCGATCATTTCCACATTAGATACATCAAAAAAGATGGAGGCTGCAAATACAATATGTGTAGCCACAAGGTGTATCCTGGCATTTGGTTCTTGCTGAAAAAATTTTAAAATTCCTTTGAAAGCAAATCCGAAACTGTTCAACCTTGAGCGGGTGAAGAATGTTTTCTGTTTCATTTTATAAAGAAGTTTTATCTGCGATCCATTTCCACCAAAAAGCCGTGCAGGTAGTATAAACGAAAATCTCATATAAGTCATCAGATATGGAATGTCCATTTCTGAATACTGCTATACAAACCGGAACTATAAAAGCAATAGCAGCAAGTGTAATGAGTATTCCCATGGCATGTATTGGCAGATAAAACCAGCCGGCTTTTTTAAACCAGATTTGTTTCATGATTAAAAAGTTTTAAAAGAAATTATCTTACACATTGGTCATTTATATTTTCCAAAATCAAGTCTTTATTTACAAAGAATAAATTACCCTTATGCTCAGATATAAATACACTTATCCAACCAGCAATAACAGCCCCTACTGGGAAAAGCAAGAAGAGCCCAGAATTCCAAATATTCTTTTCGACATTTAAAACCTCGAGCATTTGAAAAGCAAATACTACAGAAATAACTACTCCGCAGAGCAATAAAAACACTTTTGTTGTATAACTCCGTTCTGTTTTATTAATAACCAAATAACTTATGGTAAATAAAGCCCAAGCAAACCATCCGTATATGAGAACATACATGAATGATATAAAATACATTACCGGGATCGCCAAAGCCGGAAGCGTTACTAAAGCATAAACGCCTATAGCTCTCAAATAAATAATAAATGGAGTTGTCATATATTTTGGTTTAACAGTTACAATTTTCTCCTATGATATATATAGTCAGAAAAGCTAAAAGACTAAGACTAAATGCGATCACTAACAGTGGAAACCATCTTTTCTTTATAGTAAAATGAAAAAGAAATTGTTCTTTCGTAAGCTGCCAATCGATCTTCAATACCTGGAAGACAGTTAACAAGAAAGCTACCATAGGTCCAAAAAGAATAAGCAGATTGATATTCCAACCAACCGTCTCTTTAATTCCCATTCTTTCCAGGAGTGGGGTGACCGAATCAAAGGGAGCACCAATTCCCATTTCGTACTTTAAAATAGAAATACAGATAAAATAAGCTGTTGGCAATGCCAGTATAAGGGATAGTATTGTGATCCCATTTTGTTTTGTATACTGTTTCATATGTATATTTTTTAGTGTTTATTTGAACGCATCTATTATTTATTATACTACCCGGTTTTATTGATTTCTTTTTCTACCATTATAATCTTACTCAAACAAATACTCAGCGGAATTATTCCAATCACACCAAATGCACAGTCGATCAGCCGCCAGCCTACAGGAATACCCCTGAAATGACCGGCGATAAATGCGAAGGGGATGATGAGCACACAGGCGATCATACCAAATTCTATGATCCATTTATTCCGAACTGGATCCTTTAGCGGGCCAATAAAAAGAATAACTAATACAATATGGGCAAAAGCCAGCCAGTCATAACCGTATGCTAAAAAAGGATACTGCTTGTTTGTATGTACGATACCGAGGTATACTTTTTGGATCCATGCGCCGACCATGTTGGTAGGAGAAAAACAACGGGAAAGAAACGCTAATTCTCTTTCAAGTGGTATAGCTGTCAATCCGC
This sequence comes from uncultured Bacteroidota bacterium, assembly GCA_946479055.1. The sequence goes on from CAMLEX010000107.1 coordinate 4,059, forward strand.
TGAGGAAAAGGACGATCATAAAGAAGATGATCCAATGGCGGGTTTGTTTTAGTTTGGTTTCCATTTTAAAATTCCTTTACATTAAAAATTTATAAATCCAGAAATCTTTCATTATTTTTTTTAATAGCAATTCTTTCCGCCTTTCCAAGATATTGCTGTGCAATTCTATCCTCCGGTTTTCTATCCGCCAGGTATAGCACTATTAAAAAAAACCATTCAAGCGGTTTCATCAGGATATAAATACCGTCCGAAAAAAATTTGTTATTAAAAACACTATAATACTTGTGAACTAAATCGCCGACACGGTCGTATTTTTTTCTTATCAAACGATGAATACCAGGTAATTTCTGTTGAATTAATTCTTCGAAAGCATTTGAAATCAGAAGTTGCCTGTTACAAATTATTTTGCCACCATTTCTTTCTCCATAACGCTGTGGCCTGACAATTTTAGAATGACCGTTGGCAGCAACAGAGCATAAATAATGTCCGCCACACTCTACATTATCACACATATAATCCCATTGTGACAAACCGTGCTTATAAGTTTCTGTAAATGCTTTTATAGCTGAATCAGGTTGCTGGCCAAACACAAACAACAAAGCAGAAAGAATAAGCAATAATGGCAGACATAGTAACAGTAAAAGGGGATATTTTATAAAAAAATTTGACTTTAAAATCGCTCTGCAAATTTTTTCAAAAAGATTCTTTGGCTCATTCGTCCAGGAAAATGTTTCATCAAAAAGTATTTGTTGATTTTTAATAAGGATTGTCAGGAACAAAGCAATAATCGGAGCATTGCCTAAAATCCAAAAAAGGCTATCACTAATATGTATACTTATTAAAATATTAAGAGAAATTCCGGTTAAAAGAAAGCAATTAACAATTAGCTCCAAGAGAGGGCCCGCTAGTTTAGTTCGCCAGGACGAATAAAAATAAGCTGCGGCACTTAATAGAATCAGTAAGTATACTGTTAGCCTATGAGGTGGCGCAAAAAAAGCACTATCGGAACAACACTCATTTATAGTATCAAGGTCCATTGTTGAAAGAAAAATTAATGGGCTAACGGCAACAGTAAAAATTTCCACTATCCTTAAAGTGACATTTCCCAAACATCTTTCTCTATTAGTCAAGTAGAAAAGAAAATCTATTACAGCAAGTATTGAGGCTAAACAAACTATTATAACTAATATCTCCATATATTTATTTTATATTTAGAAAGTACTTTGTATTTCAAAGTGTAAAGACAAAAAAAATTATTTTACTCCTTTGATCATATTCTCCAATGCCGTTATATGATCTGTAAATGCTTTTTCACCGTTTTTTGTTACTGAATAAGTCGTATTCGTTTTTCTACCGATAAACCCCTTGTGTACTTTGATATACCCATTCTCTTCCAGGCTTACCAAATGGGTGGCCAGGTTACCATCTGTTACTTCGAGCATTTGCTTCAGGTCATTAAAACTGATCTCATCATTGACCATAAGGATGCTCATCACACCCAGCCGGATGCGGTTATCAAAAACTTTATTTAAACCTGTTATCGGATTTTTCATAAACTCCGGCCTCCCCTAAATCCCCTCCCAAAGAGGGGACTTGCCCACTCACGGCCCTAAGAGCAGTAAGTGAACTATTGTTTTTTTATGTTGATTAAAGAACAGGAAGCTGAAGAGTGCGACGCAACGAAGATGCCATGAAAAACTTATGCTGGTTACACGATCATCAAACTAACTATTCAAAAGAACTAACAACTAATAATAATTGATTGACCTAAGTCCTCCCTTCAGGGAGACAGAGGGTTTTTTCTTTCATACTTCCACCACATCACGATACCGTATACAATATGTAACACACCAAAACCGAAAGCCCAGAAATATAATCCATACCCAATCCATTGCATATTGATAAGCCCGACAATTACTTCGCAATACCCGAGGTAACGGATATCGGTCAATGTATATTTACTTGCATTTACCAATGCAAGGCCATAAAAAATAAGACAGGCAGGAGCTACAAACCGCCATTCATTGTGTTGCAACAAACCTATAATAAACAGGCCGCCTGCAACCAAAGGAATAACCATATTCCAGAATAAACGACGTGAAGTATGATTCCATAATGAAAGTCCCTGTTGATTTGATTTTTTCCATGTAAAATAAAACGCTGAAAAAAAAGCGGCTGCAAAAACACCGGCAGCTAATACCAACAATTGAAACTTTAAAGCACTAAAATCATTCTCTGTAAAAAAACCACGGGCATTATAATCATCATAATAGTTGTCGAATAACACATACCTGGCTATGACAGCGCCGATAATGGCAAAGACTCCGGCAGCTACACCGCTGAGCCCACTTAATGAAATAAACCGGCTTGATCGTTCCATCAAACGTCTGATATCTTTGACGTCCTGTAAACTGCCGGATGGTTGGTTTTGATCGCTCATAAAAAGCACTTTGAACTACAAAGTAAATAACTGGTTGTTATATTTCCAAATACATTTCTTAAAATCATCCTAAATAAACGGGTCTTTTTTCTAAATGAGTGCCAGTCAGTAGATTTGCAGTCCATGAACCTTAACAAACGGTACTCCTGCTTATTATTATTTTTCACAATAACCTTATTGGTAAACCAGGCTTCGGCCCAGCAAAAGCGCATAAGCGGTACCATAAAGGACTCACACAGTGAAGAAGCTATTCCATTTGCTTCCGTAACTTTCCAAAATACAACGCTTGGGCAGCTTACTGATTCAGCCGGCGGCTTTTCTTTTCATTTCGATACCTGGCCCGCTGATACATTGATCATCACCTGTGTGGGCTATCAGCCGTTTTTATTTCCAATCAATAAGACCAAAGATTCTATATTGGCCAACCTGATGCTGGAAAGGGGAACTTTTAATGAAGGAGTAAAAGTAAAAGCAAAAGTGAATAAGGGTTTGCTGCTCTGGCGTAAGATTGTTCAGAACAAACCAAAGAATGACCGCTATCGTTTTTCCAATTTCTCTTACGAGCTGTATAATAAACTGGAACTGGATATCAAGAATTTTAATTTCGGAAAAATTGCCAAATTCAAACCGCTAAGATCGGTTGGTAATCTTATCCAACAGAATATTGATAGCTCAGAAGGTGTAAAATACCTGCCCACTTATCTTACCGAAACAATCTCAGATTATTATTATCAGAAAAAGCCCCTCAAAAGACGGGAAACTATAAAAGCCGTTAACACCAATGGTGTAAAAAATGAAAGCATTATCAAGTACCTGGGCGGTATGGATCAGAATGTAAACGTCTACAATAATTTCGTTCCTGTTTTTGATAAGCAATTTGTAAGCCCTGCCAGTGATAATGGGGATCTCTATTATAATTACCGGGTGATTGATACGCAACAGGTGAATAATAACCGTTATTATCACCTTGTTTTTGTACCTAAGCGCAAAGGCACTAATACTTTTGAAGGTGACTGCTGGGTGCATGCCGGTACATTCGCTATACAAAAAATGAACCTGCGTTTAGGAAAAGAAGCGAATATCAATTTTGTAGAGTCGCTTAGCCTGATACAGGAATATAAACTGATCGATGACACTACCTGGTTCCTATCAAAAGATAAGTTTGTAGCTGATGTAACGCCTATTGGTAAAAACAGTCCCGGTTTTATCGGAAGAAAAACAACTACCTACCGCAACATACAGGTGAATGATACTTCCGTTATACAGGAGTTGGGAAAAAACCAGGTATTGGAAGAAATAATTACATTGCCGGGAGCTAATGAAAAAAATAAGGACTTCTGGGTTGAATCCCGCCATGAACAATTAAGCAAAACTGAAGCAGGGATCATTAAGATGATCGATACATTATTAAATGCACCAAGTTTTCAGCGTCTTACCCACCAGATCAATTTTATCGCTACAGGTTATATTAACTCCGGCAATTTCCAGATAGGTCAATGGTACAATTGGGTAACAGCTAATTCATGGGAAGGCCTGAGGCTGCGTTTTGACCTTGCCACCAACAAAAAATTTGATAAACGCTGGTGGTGGCATTGGTACCTGGCTTATGGATTCGGGGATAAAAAACTGAAAGGCAAAGCTGAACTTTTTTACCTGCCTGCAAAAAATCCGCGGCGGTTCTGGTATGCATCTTATACCAATGATCTTGACTATGGACAAAACTATTATGGAGAAGTTTCGGCTGATAATATTTTTGCCTTGGCCATTCGAAAACAAAATGTTCCTATAAAATTTATTAAAGTTGAAGAAACAAGATTTGAGTTTTTTAATGAACATCGGTTTGGTTTATCGGAAATGATAGCCGTTACACATAAAGGTTATACACCTTTAAAAAATATTCCATCAAAGGATTCTTTTCCTGCTTTAAGAGGTCGTTCACCGCTTACAACATTTGAAGTATCACTGCGACTCAGGTTTGCTTATTTGGAAAAATTTCTTGAAACAAATTTTTTCCGTACCAGTTTGGGAAGCCCCTATCCTATTGGTGAGGTATATATATCAAGAGGTGTTTCAGGCATTTTAAAAAGCAATTATAATTACACCAAAGTTTCCGGCAGTATATCAGATTATATTAAAATACCTCCTTTGGGAAATATCTCTTTCCAGGTATATGGCGGAAAAACATTTGGAACATTGCCTTATGTTTTATTAGATATCGCCCCTGGTAATGAATTGTATTATTACAACAAGTATGCGTTTAATATGATGAACCGGTATGAATTTATTCATGATGAATTCGCCGGCGTCAATTTTGAACATAATATTGGCAATGGCATTTTCCGGTTAATTCCTAAATTAAAATTCCGCCAGTTCTGGACCGTGAAAACATTATGGGGAAGTTTGTCGGATGCTAATAAGGCACTAAACTTTAAAGAAGGAAATACTTTTCAAACACTCGATGGCAAAACCTATATGGAAATAGGAACCGGTGTCGATAATATTCTTCGTGTATTCCGGGTTGATTTTATATGGAGAGTATTACCAAATTCTTTACCAAATGGTACCACCAAAAAGTTTGGAGTGTTTGGAAGTTTCAGGTTGGCTTTTTAAAGTTGGAAGTTCTATGTCTGAAGTTTGAGGTTTGAAGTTCTTTAAATCGAAGACTCATTCTTAAATTATAGTTTTATCAGGCAAGTTTGAAACATTTTTTAAGCCCGTCTCTCTTCAAACCATAGAGTACAATTTCTTTTGAAGAAAACATCAAACTTCAAACCTCAAACTTTCTCTCACACGATCGTCACTTCAATTCCCATTCCCTGCAATGTTTTTAACATATGCTCTGAAATGCCACTATCGGTAATGATCTGTTCTATGTCTTCCAATCCACAAATCTTTCCAAACCCTCTTTTTCCAAACTTACTGGAATCCGCCAGCACAATGGTTTTTTGTGAAGCTGCTATCATCTTCCGGTTCAGCTGCGCTTCCTGTACATGTGTAGTAGTCAATCCAAAATCAATATCAATTCCATCTACACCCAGAAATAATTTACTGCAGGAAAAATCATCCAAAATTTTTTCAGCATACATACCTGTTGCAGATGAAGAACTTTTTCTCAATATACCGCCAAGCACCAATACTTCTATTTCAGAATACTGGTTGAGCTCAGTAGCCACATTCAACGCAGCCGTGATAACGGTAAGCTGTCCTTTTGGTTTTATATTTCTTGCTAAAGAAAGAACCGTCGTACCAGAAGCAATGATGACACAATCATTAGGCTCTATAAGGCCAGCTGCTACCGCACCAATATCCATTTTTTCTTCCGACCTGATCTTTTCTTTTTCATTAACCGGTTTATCAACTGTATAAGGATTGCTGGATGTAGCCCCGCCATGAGTCCGGTATAAAAGAGATTTATCTTCCAGTAGTTTCAGGTCTTTGCGGATGGTAACGGAAGAAACATTCAGATCATTACATAGATCCAATACATTCACTTTACCCTCTTTTTTCAATCGTGATAAAATATATTGATGCCTTTCAGGAAGGGAACTCATACTGGTTTGATTTGGTAGATACATATTCAATTTATATAGATGTGGTTGAATTTCAAAAAGATAAAACCGGTAAACCACCAAGTGTTAGCTTTTTCGAAACAATATGAAATAATTGTTTCTTTTTCAAATTTCGATATATTTTGATTACTGAATAATTATTTTGGTTTACTTTCATTTTATTATTATTTAGTTTCGTTTTAATTAAAATAGAAACATATCGAAACATCTATGATTAACTCGCTTTTAAATAAGGGTACAATTGATCGGGAAATTTATTTACAGAAAATTACCAGCGCCAATACAGAATGGGACCTAATCGTTATTGGTGGTGGCGCCACGGGCCTTGGTATTGCATTGGATGCGACAGCACGGGGATATAAAACGTTATTAGTTGAACAGGCGGATTTTGCCAAAGGCACTTCCAGCCGCAGCACCAAACTGGTACATGGCGGTGTAAGATATTTAGCACAAGGTGATGTAAAACTTGTCCGTGAAGCAAGTATTGAAAGAGGTTTACTTCACCGCAATGCACCGCATCTTGTAAAAGATCAAAATTTTAT